>JAUVLX010000177.1 GCA_030600525.1 Desulfobulbus sp.
AGCATAACGAGGTAAGCGCTAGACTCCGAGAGATTGGGCGAAAAGACAGTAAATCAACAGGCTCATGGATAAACTACTCATAAAATATCTTGCCGGGACTAGTTGCAGACTTTCTTCCCTTACAGTAGCATAAATGTACGAGAGGAGACCAATTGTAAGTATGCTCTTTATTTTAAAGTGAAAAAACGGAAAATCTTTTCCGCTTTTATGTAAAATTAGTGGCAGCAGCATCCTTGATAACCGCAAAAAGCCCCTTAAACCTTCTCACGTGTAAGGTTTAGATGCAAATCAGGCAATTACGATAGAACCAGTACAATTCTTGCATGATTAACCCATAAAATTAATCCCGTTCAAATTCAGCAAGGGCAGAATATGGCACCTAAAGTAAAACCACCTGAAATAGGCCCGTTTGTTTTCCCTGCGATTCTTGCATTTTTTGGACTCTGGTGTCTCTATGATGGCTGGTTTACGACCGACCCCAACATGCAGGAACATCTTTTGTTCAACAGAATTGCAGGTGGGCTACTGGTCCCTTGGGCAGTGATTGATTTTATCCGCACCCGTAAACGGGAAAAAATAGCCGGTGAAAAAGAAGAAAAGAGTGAATCCAACAGCGCAGACGATACTGCCGAAGGCACTCCCGATAAACAATGATTGCAAACCGCAACCTGCTGCTTCCGTACGCAGCTCCCTATTTTGCGTATGTGGTCATTGCCTCTCTGCTCGGTGATGTTGTTTCCGACGAGATAAATTATATTCTTCGTATCCTGGCTGCCGCAGGCCTGCTAATCTGGGGATGGCGATGGTACATCCCGCTTACCGGGACCAAGTCTCTATTTTCATCCATGCTGCAAGGAGGAATATTTGGCATAGTCGGCTGCGCTGCCTGGATAATCCTCCTCCTCCCCTTCACTGAAGCTAGCGAAGCAACCCCATGGTCGTCTAGCGGTTTTGCCTTGCGTGTATTCTCCGCTGGGTTACTTGTCCCTGTTTTTGAAGAGCTGATGATTAGAGGGTTTGCCTTTCGCCTGGCACTCCAGTGGGACCAATGCCGTAGGAAAAAAATTACTGATCCCCTCTACACAACTCTGCATGAACGGTCCATCAATGACCTCAAACCTGGCGAATGGTCATGGGCAGCGGTTATCATCTCCACCCTGGTCTTCACGATCGGCCACGGAATACCGGAATGGCCAGCAGCAATTGTTTATGGCTTATTAATGTCCTTTTTACTGATCAGACAAAAAGACCTGATCGCCTGCATTATTGCCCATGGGGTTACCAACCTTTCCCTTGCAGCATACGTGTCCCTTACCGGAAGCTGGCAACTCTGGTAAACTGGCCGACGACTTCAAATAGCCGTGCAAACAGTGCTACTTGCACAAAAGAAGAAAAAAAGCTAAAAATTATAAATTGACAGAGCAAGGCAGCCATTATTGGTTAACAGTCTGCAGTGATGCCCTGCAATTCAAAATAAGACCACTTACCTGCACCTCAGACGAATCCTCCCTGATGGCACCGTCCACAACAGACATGCCATGGAGTTATTCTATGAAAAACAGATACATACGTTTTATACCCAACACACTTTCATCGCTCCGGCTTCTCCTTGCCGCTCTTTTCCCTTTCTTTCCTGCAACATACTGGTTTTGGCTAATAATTATCGGAGGCTGTAGCGATATCCTTGATGGATGGCTTGCCAGACGCTGGCAAGTGCAGAGCTGGCTGGGTGGCATTATCGACGCTGTAGCCGACAAACTGTTCGTCCTCGTCGCCCTACTCACCCTCGCCGGCAGTGGCAGGTTTTCCTTCTGGTGGGTGCCCCTGCTGGTGATGCGCGATCTTCTGGTCGCATGTACAGCCATATATGCCGTCAGTATCAGGTCATGGAAATCTTTTAAAAAAATGGAAGTAAGATGGTCTGGAAAAACTGCAACAGCCGCTCAGTTTACGGTGCTGCTCACACTTTCACTTACCACCGAGGGAATGGCACCAATACTGTGGGCAGCAACCCTTCTCAGCTTTGTTGCAGCATGCGATTACGGATGGCTCTTTATTCTTGAACTACAACAAAGAGCAGCAGAGAAAAGCTCAGCAGGAAAAACATAACAAACACGCAGTCCTGTAAAACAGGCAACATCCCCTTTTTCTTGTGCGTCAACGATGTTCATCCTCGTTTCTTCCCAGATGTACCCTCTTTCCCTGCATAACAAAATTCAACCACCGGTACTTCCCAGCTTTCCCCCTTGCACCGCTCCTTAAACACAGCATCAGTGACATCATCTCGATAGCGCTTAACAACGGCAACCACTCTCACCTCTTTTACCAAATGTAAACGCCCACACCATGCATCTCGCGCGGATTGCGAAAGACGAGCAACAGGAATTTTGTCTTTATCCAGCAACTCTATCTGCTTATTTTGCAAAACAGGCTGTAACAGTACCCCTGTCCGCAACCTCTCTACTGCTCTTCTGGAAGGATGACCTTCCTGTTTCACTCCTGCAAAATCGATAAATATATCTTTCATTCCCAGTACGACATATTGCATCTCAACAGACTTGTCCCTCAACGTCGGGACCAACGTTTTCCGCAATAAAAATTGCCCTTTTAATCCAGCAACATGGGGATTCAACATGTTTTGCAGCAAAAAGAGATGCAGCGCAAAACGCGCTCTGGACATTCCCACATAATAAAGCCTGCGCTCTTCCTCGCTTTCCTCACCCTGCTTTTGCTGCCAGTTTCCACCAAGCATAAATACATGATCGAACTCCAACCCCTTAACCGAATGCACCGTCGAAAGAAATATGCCGTTTCCAAGATTCCTGGAACGTCTCTGATCTGCCAGTGACTCATACAAATAGTCTTCTATATCAGCAACGGGCTGTGCATTATCTCCGGTTTCATCTATCCACTCATTGATGAGCTCTCTTACGTTTCGTTGCCAGAGATTATCTTGCGCTGTTGTCTCCGGCAACAAGCTGAGCAGTTCACTCCCCTTTAAGGACTGCAGGCGACGACATTTTAAAAAATCAAGAATCTCTGCATGCTCGCGAATTCTGGTGAGAGCCGGAAAGCCCTCTGTCCTTCCCCAATACAAATTAATATCCACGCCTTCTGCTTCGAAAATAGAACGTACAACATCCAGTTCTTTCCACTCACGCGCCAGGATTGCACAGCTGGCCAAGTCAAAATCACTTTCAATGGTTTGCAGGCGTTTGATCTCCTCAAGCAAACCATATCCCTGTGCTCGTTGATCGGCGACCTCAAATATTTGCACTTTTCCCTTGCCAATGGGATCGTTCACCTCCAAGTTACCACCTGGCGGCAGACTTGCTCTTGCCTGATTAACCCTGATGGGATGTTCGGTTTTCATCCGGTCTTCATTATGTTGAATAAGGCAATTGGAAGCAGCAATGATGTTGACCGTTGACCGGTAATTCTCAACGAGATAATGAATTTCCGCCGCATAATCCGCACGGAATTTACGAATAAAGCCCACATTCGCGCCACGAAACCGATAGATATTCTGGTCATCGTCGCCGACAGCCATGATTGTCATCTGTCGGTCATACTCCTTCACCATCTTCCCTGCCAGCAGCGATACAAGCTCATATTGCTCCTCATCAATATCCTGATACTCATCCACCAAAATATGGCTAAACTTGCCGACAAGTGCATCCCAGGGCGATCCGTTTGCAAACCCTATGGCATCGGTGTTGCCACGAAGCAGCTGAATCGCTTCCCGTATCATCTCAGAAAAATCAACGGCATCTTCACTGTTTTCTTTTGCTGCCACAGCAGGAGACCTACCGGTTAAACGAAGTGCCAGGCCATGAAAGGTAAGCGTTGTCACCCAGGCCATTTCATTACCAACCAGATCACGCAACCTCCTGCGCAAACTCATGACCGCACTGCGGTTAAAACAGAGAACCAGAATGGACTGGGGCTGTATTCGTTTAACCCGCAACAAAAAAGCAACGCGGTGTACAACCACTCTAGTTTTTCCTGCTCCTGGCCCGGCCAAAACAAGCATATTCCTTTCAGCAGGCGCCGAAACAATGGCCGCCTGTTGCTTATTCTGCAAATCATCCACTATGCGCTGGTAGGACTGCTCACTGGTTGCCCGCTCAAGTAACTTCTTTCTGTCCGGAAAATATCGATTAACAAACTCCTCTTTTTCATCGTTAAAATAAGAGGCAACCAACCGCATGGCTGTACTGATTTTTTCTATAGCCTGCCGTGCATACTCATTCATCACATGAACCTGAAAATTACGTTCCGTGTAATGGGTATCAAGGGGAGCAAAATCAGCCACCGAATACCGTTTCCCTTTTGCCTCTGCGTACAATCGCAATGTCATTGCCTGGCTGAAGACAGCAAGGCCTTGCTGCAGATCCAGGATTCCCTGTTCATTCATGAACAACACTGCACGTTCTGCTGCTGCCAGTGGATCTTTAAGTGAGGGTCGTAGCAACAGATCATTTTTTAATCCCTCCACAACCTGCTCCAGGGTAAACTCAACCAACAGGCTTGCATTCGCTTTTTCCGACGGTTTAATTGTACCCAGCATCTGTTGCAGTGCAGTATGTGCAGCCTGCTGCCTGATTTTCACCGTTGTCTTGAGCGATTGCCAATCCCTGTTCAAAAGCATATTAAAACGCAACCCTCCAGTAGGATTCACCTTAACGCTCCCCTTGTCGCAAGCCAGCCCTTTCCCATCCCGGCATAAGCCATGGAGAATTCGCTGCAACACCTCTGGATTACTGTACTCATATCCCTTGTCCAGCAGCTGTTGGTTCACTTGACGCAAATCCAGCACAAGGGTAACGCCCTGTTCCACATCTGGTGCCTGCTCTTCCAGAACCTTTAAAAAAACCTGCTCAATATTACACACTCGCTGCAAATGAGCATTGGCGCTATTAGAGACCTTGTAGCGAACATATGCGCTGAGCGTGGTTTCTTTTGAGAGCAGGTCCTGTTCCTCCATAGCCTGAAGGGTTTTGATAACGCGTTGGGTCTCGGTCTCGTCTTTGCTATCGCTTTGATCAGCGGCAAAAGGGGACAACCTTGCCAGCTCGTCTGCACTAAAACCATCTTTTCGCTGATCCTCCATCAGCGCACCTAAAATAGCCAGCCACCGCTCCTGTTGCCTGGTAGATAAATCCAGATGGGTAATTTTTTCTCTTGCCTCATGCAGATTACGAACACGAGGTTTCCCCTGAAACACCTTGGTATTATTTTCATTACGCTCAAGAAATCCGGCACGCTCCAACCATGCAACCCCAGTACGCACCCGGGTATCTGCATCCGGCACCTCGTCAGGATCGATATCCACAACCTCCTGACGCAGCAGTTCACCGGCAGTGAGGACAACCTCCAAGCCACCCTTTGCAGCAGCACGAATGCCCCGGAGCATCTGACAAATTTCTCTTCGAGTCAACCTCGACATGCTGCTCAGCTGAAACTGCTTTTCAATATCCCGCTCATCAAAAACCAGTATACATTCAGCTTCCAGACGGTCGCGACCAGCCCGCCCAGCCTCCTGCAGGTAATTCTCCAACGAACCTGGAATATCTGCATGGATAACCAGACGAACATCATCCTTATCTATCCCCATGCCAAAGGCATTCGTCGCGCAAATAATAGGGAGTTCACCGGCAATAAAGCTCTCCTGCAACCGCTTTTTCAAAGAATTATCCAGACCAGCGTGAAACGCCTCAACCGTGTAGCCATTGTTCTGCAGAAATTCCGCCAGGTTTTCCGTATTTTTCCGGGTTGCGCAATAAATAACCACACTCCCACTGCCGGTATAGCGAGTCTGCAACAACTCCAAAACGACCTGTTGTTTCCCGTAAGTATCCACAGGATACACTTCATACTGCAGATTGGTTCGTTCATGCCCTCCTTCAAACTGATTCACCCGCAAGCCCAGCTCACGTTGCACAGTGTCGATGATTTCCGACTTCACGTCTTTTTTGGCGGTTGCTGTAAAGCATTGTACTGGAGGAATCCGAGTTTTTCCCTTCACGGCAAACTCCCGGATAAACCGGATCGCATAAAAATAATCCGGTCTAAAATCGTGCCCCCACTTTGAGAGACAATGGGCCTCGTCAAAAACCCATGCACCGATTTCCCGCTGCTTAATGGTTTGAATTAGCGAATGGTTGCGCAGCTGTTCAGGAGAGATGTAAAGAATTCCGGCATCGCCAAGACGGATCAAATCCAGCACCTCACCACGTTCAACCATGGTCAGCATTCCATAGAGCGCCACAGCGATCTTGGTTCCGGTCTGCTTGCTGAAACTGTCGACCTGATCCTTCATCAAGGCCTGTAAGGGAGAAATAACAATGGTCAGCATATTTCGCCGCTGATAGCGCATAATACCAGGCAGCAGATAGCATAACGACTTACCGCCGCCGGTGGGCAAGATGGCAAAAAGAGAAGTGTTCGCAGCCCCTGCTTTTACCACTTCTTCCTGGAGACTTTTGCCTTCATTGGTTGCAGGCTGTGGACGAAATGCTTCAAATCCAAAGTAATTTTTAAGAAAATGGTGAGGATTGTGATGAGTTGCACAGTACGTGCACGAGGGCTGGCCGCAATTATTTTCCCTCAGCCTGTGCAGTATCGGTGAAATCTGGAAAAAATGGTGCCGCACCCATGGGGGCAACACAGAATTCCCTCCTGCAACAGACAACCAAGCCGATACATAGGCGAGCACCGGCAGAGAACTTGCCTTTTCATAGAGCTGATCCACCAGCTGTTCAACGGCAGTTGCACAAGCTACTTTGCCTGCAAACCAAGCAAACGATTCAAACAAGTCATCACCGGTAAGCAGGGGGATGCCCATTGCCGACAGGCCATCTGCAGTTCCAGCAAGTGTTAGATCCAGCTGCAAAAAACTCCGGGAGAATACCGGTGTTTCCAATCCTCTTGCCAGCTGCTGTTCAAAAGCTTCCCACTGTTCGGCAAAAACCAAACCGGCTAGTTTTGCATCCTGTACCGGATCGTTGACACTGTCCCTGACAATTTTATAGTCTTTTACCAGTCGATGGTAAGGATTTGCAGGATAAGCAAGGGGGGAGAGGTAGAGGGTATCGATTGCAGGCTTGTCTAAAACTGTAAGAGTTGGACAAACCTGTTTGAGCTGGGGGATATC
>JAUVLX010000313.1 GCA_030600525.1 Desulfobulbus sp.
GCGCTGTTAATGCGCATAAATGTATTTGAATGTCATGTAGTTAAATCGTAATTGATTTTTCTGTCAAGCACTACACCCTGCCGGTTTCAGCCAAGAGTAAGTATTATTACCTGCTTCCTGTGGCTGTCGGCCAAAGTCAGCAGTCATCAACTGATGACTATATAGGCAATCTTTATTGGTCCATGGACCCCCTGGACCCGCACCAGTTCAATATCTGCAGTTGAACTGGCGCTGGATATATAGTTCACCGAAGAGGGCAGGTTGTCCTGTGCTTGATCAGTAAGCCAGGCCATACTTTGGGTCAGGCGCGGTAGTATGCTGTGGCTTGGAATGATGAAAATTGTCGTTGTCGGCAGGAGGGTGACAGCCCTGCCGCACCCCTTATGGCCGTACATCATGACGGTACCTGTTTCGGCCAGTGCAAGCTGCGCAACGGCAATGCCAATACCGGCCGACTCGGCACAGTTTATATTTTCCTCTCGGCTTCTGCTGCTGTCCCAAGTGTGGACTTTTGGGTATCTATCGCTCATTGCTGCAACAGTTTGCTGCTGTTGCAGCAATGGATCGTCGGCAAGCAGTATCGGTCCTTCTCCAAGTTCCGATGCAACGGTCAGGATGGTATCGTTGAGCGCTTTCATGTTGCACTCATGGATTATGGTGCCAGCCGTCCTGCTCTGCTCAATGAAGAGCTCTTTCAACGCTTGAGCTGTGGTATCTTGATAATATTCTTTCTGGATATCGTTTGGCAGGTCGAGTGGGGTTGGTCTTTCAGGGATTGCCTCTCTGCCCAGTGCCTTTGAAAGTGTGTGGAGGAAGGATTCTTTATTTGTTTGCATCATTTTGCCCCTCTCTGTTTTTCTGGTACCAGTCTCTAAATCGTTGGGTGGCTATATGAGGTCGTTCTCGATTCTTACACCATTGTTTGAGCGGACCGATCTTGGGGGTAATGTTGGCAAGCGATGCAAAACGGGTGGTGAAATCGTAGAGTTTTGCACTACCGATGATGCTCCCATACAGCTCCATGGCAACACCCTCCAACTGGCCTTCAAGTTTTTTTTCTTCTGCTATTATTCGGCGATGCTCATAAATATACTCATAGAGTGGTATCTGGACAGGACAGACCTCGTTGCAGGCGCCGCATAGAGTACAGATTTTGGTAAGGTCCTTGAAAGGGGTATAGCCGGCCAGAACCGGCACCAGTGCCGCACCAAGTGGTCCAGGATAGAGGGCTCCGTACCCGTGGCCGCAGACATGACGGTAGGCAGGGCATTCAAGCATGCAGGTGCCGCAACGGATGCACTTCAGGACCTCTTTGAAAGGGGAGCCAAGCACCTTTGACCGGCCGTTGTCGACAATAATAATGTGCAGTTCCTCTGGTCCATCTTTGTCGTCTTGTCCACGTGGCCCAGTAAAGAGGGTCATATAGGAAGTTAATTTGGCCCCCACCGCACTTCGGGCCAATAGGCTTAGCATAATGTCGAGTTCTTTGAACGAAGGCACCAAACGTTCCATGCCCATGACAACAATCTGGGTCTTGGGGACGGTGGTGACAAATCGCCCGTTCCCTTCATTGGTCACAAGGGTGCAGGTTCCGGTTTCGGCAACCCCAAAATTGCAGCCTGTGATGGCAATGTCAGCTTCAAGAAAATCTTTTCTAATAAGGTGGCGGACAAACTTGGTCATGTTTTCCGGCAGGTTGTCCCCGTCATACCCTTTCTTCTCTTTGAGAACCTGCTGGATTCGATCACGATTTTTATGCAAAGCAGGGACCACAATATGGGAAGGCTTGTCATGGTCGTCTATCTGCAGCAGGTACTCACCCAGGTCTGTCTCGACTACCTGGATTCCTTCGTCTTCCAGCACTTCGTTGAGCCCTATTTCTTCTGTGACCATGGATTTTGATTTGACCACTTTAGAAGCGCCTTTGGCTTTGCAGATAGCAAGAACGCATTCGGTTGCCTCCTGATCGGTAGTTGCAAAAGAAACATGGGCTCCTGCTTGTTCGGCATTGCGGCTAAAGAGGTCAAGGTAGTAATCGAGGTTTTCGAGGACATTGTGGCGTATAGCAGAAGCCTGACTTTTCCATTCCTCGTAATTGCCCAGCTCTTTGAAAACGTCTTCCCGCTTCTGGTTGAGGAGGTCCTGGGCATTGGCAATGGCTTTGCGCATGAATGGTTTATTAAGCTCAGCGTTGATTCTGTCATGCAGGCCCAAATCACTTGTTTGTATACTCATGGGGTTCCCTCAGTAAGGTAAAGGTGAACGGTGAGGCAGCTATGAGTTTGCTAGCACATTTGCAATATGCAAAACCTGCATCGGGTGGTTGAGTCTTTCAAGTCGGGCCTTGATGTTCATCAGACATCCTGCATCGCAACCGATAACATAGTCGGCACCGGTGGCGATGAAGTTATCAACCTTTTCTGCAACCATGGCTCCGCTTAGGTCAGCCATCTTGACAGAGAACATGCCGCCGAAGCCACAGCACTTATCCTGGTTTTTACAGGGAATAAGTTCAAGTCCGGTAACGTTTGCAAGGAGGGTTAATGGTGGTTCCTTGACGCCGAGCAATCTGGTCATATGACAGGAAGGGTGGTAGACGGCTTTTGCCTCGAGAGTAGACTCCACTCTGTCTCTTTGCAGTACATTGACAATAAAATCAGTCAACTCAAAAGTTTTTTTCGCAAGCTCGGTTGCCTTGGTAACCATTTGTTTATCATCGGCAAACAATGCTGGATATTCCTTGATCTGGAGTACGCAAGAGCCGCTGGGGGCTACAATGTAATCGACCTCATCTTCAAGCAGGGTCTCGATGAGGAGGTGCATGCTTTTTTGAGCCTTCTGGTGGTAACCACTGTTGGCAAGTGGTTGACCGCAGCAGGTTTGCTTGGGGTTAAAGACGATTGTGCAGCCGAGTTTTTCGAGCAGCTTGACGCAGTCAATACCAATGTCGGGGAAAACATTATCGACGAGACAGGTCGAGAAGAACGATACATGCATGTCCGGACCTCCTTGTAACCAGATTGAAATGATAGTGACAGGATACCATGAAAATATCTTTTTCTAAAGGAATGGTAGGGCGACAGTGCCGGTTTCAAATAGAAACAAAATGAAACACGATTGTTTTTTATGTTCCGAAATGTTTCGTTTTGGGCGATGGCAAATGTGGGGGCTGATTGGTGTCTTTTTTGCTAATTATTTAAAATGAAAAGAAAAAGTAAAAAGTATTCACTCCTGGCCCGGTTTGTGCTTTTACATGACTAGCAACGTTCAATGAATTTGATGCTTGAAAGCATTATTTTTTAAACAAGAACAACAGGAGCCGAATATGTCCACGATAGCATTGTTTTATAGCGCGTTTACCCAGGAAAAGGAAATTCGGGAGCAACTTGCAGCAGTTTCCGGATATGAGGTCGTTCAGGATGCTGATATCATTGGTGAGGTGTGCAGCCATTATCAATTCGAGAGGGAGAAGGTGGAGCGAGCAGTGTTTGGACCATCATCAGTGTTCAATAAGTTTACCCATGAGCGGGAAAATATAAGGGCCTGCTTGAAGTTGGCAATGGCTGATCATATGAGTAAGCAAGGGGTGATTTTTGCAGGTTTTGTGACGCATCTTATCCCACCTGCTGCTACGCATATATTAAAGGTCGGTATTTTTGATGAAAAAACCAATCGTATCCATCGTGCTGTTGAAGAGGGAGTGAGCGAAAAAAATGCGATAAGGCTGATCAGAAAAAATGACATCAGTGCTGGAGATTGGGTGAATTTTCTTCATGGTAAACCTGCCAATGATCACAGTCTGTATGATATTTTTTTTCCGGTTGGTTCCAAGACGCCTGCAGAGGCTGTGCAGCTTATAATGGAAAATTATCGCAAACCAGCAGTGATGGAAACAGATGAATCATTGCAGGCTGTAGCTGATTTGGCGATTGGAGCCAGGGTTGAGATGGCATTGCTTGATAAAGGGTATACCACCGAAGTTCGCTGTAGTGAGGCAAAGATCGTGTTGCAGGTCAATAAGAGTGTCCACAGTTTTGCCAAATTGACAGATACGCTGTCATCGGTTGCTAGCCAAGTGGAGGGCGTGAAGCAGGTTGAGGTAATTGCTGGTAAGGATTATCACGTTTCCATATATCGTGACCAGGAATTTACGCTGCCGCCCAAGGTGCTGTTGGTGGATGATGAACAGGAATTTGTGCAGACTTTGTCTGATCGCCTTAATACCCGTAGCTATGGTTCTTATCCTCTTTTTGACGGTGAACAGGCCATGGAATTTTTAGCCCACGAGACGCCTGATGTGATGGTCCTGGATTTAAAG
>JAUVLX010000153.1 GCA_030600525.1 Desulfobulbus sp.
GAAATAACTTGAACATCTCGCATCGCATCTTCAGGTCATCTTTGGCTGATCTTCAATCACAAAGTCCTCAACGTAGCACAACTACACCTGCGGCTTTGTTCAATTAGATCACCCAAATCTAACCTAAATATGAGCGCGATATTGTCCAAGTTATTTACGGGCAGCTCCTAAGCGGGACAAGCTCTCCGTCCAGGTCTTCACCATTTCTTGCGAATCCAATGCGATTGTTGTATCTTTGCTGAATAAAATCAAAAAATTGGGTTAATCGGCATTTCCGAGCTGAATCGCTATGAATACCACGTCCTCTTCTTCTGCGCACGAACACAACGAGCATGCTGCCGAGTTTCCGATCAGGCTCTACACCGCACTACGTACAGTACGCCTCTATCCACCTACTAATCCCCAGGTTATCCAAAATACCGCAGCAGCGCACCAAGCATATAAGACCCTGTTTGATTCCTCCCCAGACGATGATGTCACCATAGCTATTTCTGAACAAAAAATTATTGTTAACGGTTACCATCTTTCACAAAAAGAGCAGGCGCGCCCGCAGATTATAGGTTTGACAACCTTTTTTCAACAACTCAAGCTACACTCTCTCTCCTTTAGAAAATCTTTTACCCAAGAAGACTGTTCACTTTTTATTGGTACCCTTGCCACATTGTTTGGCAAAAAAGAGATTGATGAGTCGCTTTCTGAGCTTTTAAAAACAGCCGATATTAATTCAGTCACTATCGATTCTAAACGCTACGTAGTAGTACGGGAGGGAGAACAAGTTGTTAGCCAAGATCAAATCGGTTTTGGCCCGGGCGTAGGCATTAGTGATGATGAAATGGCCAGTTTTATACTTGGGCAAACAGGGGTATCCACACCTTTTGCAGGTTCACTGCCAAAAGAGTTAGAACCGATTATCAGTATTTTCAGTGAAGCTCTTCAGGATCATGAAAATCCAGCGCAACTTACCTCCGCACTTTTCAACGCGCTCCATGAACAGCCAAAAGACAATGTACAACATCATGATGATGTAGAAGCCTCTGCCAATACCATTGCCAACCTCGCCCCTGACAAACTCTCTAAACTTCTTGCGTTACTACCTCAAACAGAATCGAGCAATGACGTGCTGAATGCAACCATTGACAACCTTCAGCCAAATCAGTTGAACGCTCTAGTCAACAAATTAATCATTGACCTCGCCCAACAAGCACCTGGATCTCAACCTGCAGAAGATCGCCACACACAACACAACATTATTAAAAGGCTTATACATACCAATAAAGGCACGGAAATTAAAAAATCCATTGCTCTCAACGTGGATGCCAGACAGCTGCTTGATAATCCCTCCACCACCATTGCCGAACTGCCGCCCCATCTCCTCAACCGGCTCAAGCAGCCAGACTGGTCTGCACCGGTCCTGGCAAATGCTGTGCAGCAGGCCGTGGACCAACACCCCGGAAGAGGGACCACCATTGACCCTACTGCCGTTAACAGGATGCTTGGCCATTATGAGCAACTGCTTGACGAAAAAACCCAGCAGCAGGTCGCTACACAGGCAGGGGCACAACTCGCTTCCATGGGAGGAACGGAACTTGCTAATGTTCTGACCCAAAAGTTCAAAGGACTCTTCGGTGACAAGCTCTACCATCAGGTCATCAACCAAGTCTCTGATGATCTGCTTGATGAAACCGTTGAGCACCTCACCCCAAAGCAGCTTAACCGTATGGTTGCAATGCTGACTTCAAGCATTCCCCTTGCCATAGACAACAACGGCGACCCAGATCTGACAGCTGTTGATGATGATATGCTCAGCAAACTGGTCAACACTACCAGGGGCACGGAAATCAAGAAATCCATTGCCCTTAACGTGGACGCCAGACAACTGCTTGATAATCCATCCACCACCATTGCCGAACTGCCGCCCCATCTCCTCAATCGTCTCAAGCAACCAGACTGGTCTGCACCGGTCCTGGCAAATGCCGTACAGCAAGCGGTCGAACAACAATCAGGGACAGACTCAGCCATAGACACTGCCGCCATCAACAGGATGCTTGGCCATTACGAGCAACTGCTTGACGAAAAAACCCAACAACAGGTCGCTACACAGGCAGGCGCACAACTCGCGTCGATGGGAGGATCAGAACTGGGGAATGTATTGACCCAAAAGTTCAAAGGACTCTTTGGCGACAAACTCTACCATCAGGTCATCAACCAAGTCTCTGATGACCTGCTTGATGAAACCGTTGAGCACCTCACCCCAAAGCAGCTCAACCGCATGGTTGCAATGCTGACTTCAAGCATTCCCCTTGCCATAGACAACAACGCCCCCCCAGACCTAACGGCTGTTGATAATGAAATACTCAAGAGACTAGTCCAGACCCCTAAAGGCCCGATAGTCAGACAATTGTATTCTCACCAGGTCGATGCACACACCCTACAGGTGTCAGCTGCGTCAGGGCAATCCCCACCAGCAAACCTGCAAAAGCGGCTCCAACAACCTGAATTGTCAGGTCCTCTTCTGGTAACAGCAGCTCAGCTAGCGGTAGACCCTTCGATCACGGGGGAAAACCAAACAGACTTTGAGGGATTTAACCAAATCCTTACCAACTATGACACCATACTTGACCAGAAACAACAAACGCAAGTCGCAACCCAAGCGGGAATACAACTTGCTGATTTCGAGGACAGTGAACTCGGTGTAATGCTCATCCAACGCTTTAAAGGACTCTTTGGCGATAAATTATATACTGAAGTTATCAAGCACCTTACCGACGAAAAACTGGCAACGCTCACCCAGCAAATGTACCGATTCGTAACGGGCCAGGAATTACTACCAGAAGGTGAATCAAACCAAGAAGTTACTGCAGCCTACAAACGGCTAATGCAGACCGTTAAAAATGTGAAAATCCGTACTGTCGTTGAAATGCACCAGGAACGACAGCAAAAGGACGCTGAAAATAAGGCCGAGAAAATATCAAAGGGGATCAACGCCATTCTTGCAAACGATACAGACCAATTAGCCGATAAAGATATTTGTCAGCAATTGCCTGATGCAATTATTCAATTCATCAAAGACGATAAAAATATTGAAGCAGATACCCTGTTGATGCACACAGCCATAGCGATCCAATCAACTTCTGAGAAGGTACGCAAAAATGGTGCAAAAGCCCTTGCAGTAACAGCACAAAAGCTTGCTGAGCACAAACAATGGGATCGTCTTGTCAAACTTCTTCCCGCGCTTGAGCAAGCGCTTCAGCTAGTTGTCACAGGTGAAACCAGTATAAAAAAGATAATCACTGCGATTTCACAATTGGCTCACCATTTTCTCGAACAAGACAACTATGCTAAAGCATTTGAAATCGTTCATGTCATAAACCGAATTGCCGCCTCGACCGTTGGCACAACAGTCAGCGAAACAGTACGAGAACACGGACTTGCAGTTCTTGACCAAATCAGTTCTGATTCCATTCTTGAAAGGTTGCTCGAAGCCTATCTTCATGATGAGGAAAAAAGAGAAACCGCAGGAAACCTGCTCACCGATCTTGGCAAAAGGTCGGCACGCTACCAGCTGCAATATTTAATGAACAGTGAAAGTCGTTTTGAACGGAAACTGTTATTAAACCTGATCAAACAAACCGGCAATGCTGCCAAAGATATTCTGCTTGCGCAAATCCAACAACCATCCCCCTGGTATGTGACCCGCAATATTGTTCGCTTGCTCGGCGAGATAGGTAACCCAGCACTTGTCCGATCCATAAAGCCCTTTATCAACCATCATGATCTCAGGGTCCAGCAGGAAGTATTAAATACCGCTATCAAGCTTGGGGGAAATGAGACACCCGATTTCCTCAAACTGGCCTTGTCGTCCATGGATGGTACGATTAGAATTAAAGTTGTACACCATATGGGCAACGTTCCTGATGAAAGTTACGTCCCCCCACTCACCGAGTTGCTGGACCAAAATAAATCCATGCAGGGAAAAAACAAAAACCTTTTCCAGCTTGCTATCTGCAAAACTCTGGGTATTATTGGCTCCAGGCGTGCACTGCAAACATTACAAAGCGTTGCACAAAGCAAGTCTGTCCTCGGTATAGCTAGTTATGCCGACGAAGTCCGTGACGCTGCTGGTCAGACTGCACGACGCATCAGGGCACGGCTTTCTCCAGATCAAAGCCCCCAACTCCCAAGTAGTTCTACTATGAAATCCCCAAATGGCGACCAACCACAACCAAGCTCCCAAGGACTATCTATAACTGATCAAGAAATTCATATTTTCAAAATGGTCGAACAGGGAAAAAAAGAGGAAGCCAAAGAAGCTCTCTTTGACTTAGTGACAGCGACAGCAAGGGCCGGAGATTTTCAAAATGCAGAGCGATTGCGGGAACGCATTTACGAAATTGACCCCATGGCACTCAGTGAAATTATTCGTTCCGGCGAATTAATTGAACAGGAAAAAACTGGAGCTATAAACCAGGACGATCTGAACACCTGGGCCCAACTCACCGATGAACTCACATCAGCTGAGTTCCAGACGATCTACCACGAACTTCGCGAACGTATATTTGCTCCGGAAGAATCAATCGTTAATCAGGGTGAACAAAACGATGAACTGCTTTTGATAAATCAAGGAAGCATTAAAGCTTCTCACCTGATTAACAACAAGGAAATCTTTATCACCAGCCTTGGCAGAGGTGAAATCATCGGTGAAAATTTTTTCACTCCTTCCATTTGGACTATCAACCTAACCGCTCTTACCCAAGCAAGAATCTACGTGTTAAAACAGGATCAGCTAGCAAAATGGAAAGAGCAATTTCCCGGGCTGGAAGATAAACTGAAAAGCTTTTACAAAAAAAACAATAAAGTTCCTGCAATACTTAAGAAAAAAGGATTGGAACGACGCCAGGACGAGCGTTTCAAAATATCACGAAAAATACAGGTGCAACCCACAGACAGCAAAGGAAACCCCATAGGCCGAGGATTCAGAGCTGACATTATTGATATCTCAAAAGGTGGCCTAGCATTTCTTATTCGTATCGCCAAAAAAGAAAACGCCAAACTCTTGCTCGGCAGAAGCCTGCAAATTGTTTTGCCTGTTGGGGGAAAAGCTAACTACCTTTATCTGCAAGGACTATCCATTGGAGTACAGCCCTTTAATGTTTTTGAAAGTGATTATGCAGTACACTTTAAATTCCACGCCCACCTGGAGGCAACCATACTGCAACAAATACTTGGTTAGCTTCTTTTATTTTTTTCTTGAATCAAAGCCGCGCTACATCAGATAGGATGCTACAAAAAATAGTGATTTTACAGCGTATTTACCGGCCTCATTTATCTTTGCACGTGGTTCTACCTCATCCTACCACCGACTTTTGCACTTGCCAGCTACAGCTCGTAACCCGTTGCCGTTACAGTTTCTAGTTCATTACTCATCGCTTTTTTATTTGATTACAAAGAGATAAAGACTACTTAATAAGAGGTTGCGCCATGCCTGATGCAGTAAGTCGATTTTACAGGCAATATTTTCCCAAGACACCGATAACCAATCACATGCTGCAGGTGGTTTGCCCGTTTTGCAAAGGGCAACACAAAAAAAATCCTGGAACGTTAACCATTCTGCTCAATGAAGAGAGCTTCTTCCACGGGTATTTCTGGTGCCAGCATCGGTGCTGCAGCGGTGGATTTCCTCTCTACTTTGCAAAACTCAAAGGAATAAGCTTAGACCAGGTCCCTGGTTTTGATCCTGATCGTGAATATTTTGGCCAGGATATCGATTTTCCGGCCAAAAATATAAACCAGGATGTCATTGATTTTACTGAAAAGCTCACCCCAGAGTTAATAAGGAGCTTCCAACACCAGGCAATTTCCCAAGCAGTACTTGAAGAAATGAAAATCGGCTACAACGGGCGTTACCTTGTCTACCCGTATATTCAAAGAGATGACAACTATTATACTGCACGTTGTGTGCATCCTGAAAAGGAAGGGGACAGTTTCTGGTACGGAAACGAACAGTTTACCACTACTCAATTCCACCTTTTCAATCGTACAGAGATTGAACGCTGCGAAAACGGGAGTTTGATCATCGTTGAAGGTGAAAAGAACCTGTTGACTCTTAAAAAGTTAGGACTCCCCTGTATCGCAGTTCCCTCTGCAGCAGACCTGGAACATGTTGATGAACGGCAACTCCAGTGGTTACGCACTATTTTTCTATGGGTAAACAACACGGCTGAATCTCTTACAGCTGCCCGCTCTTTTGCCACTCTAATCGGCTACAAGGTACGCCTCATTACCTGGCAGGCGGACCATCCTCGAAAATATTCGCTTACAGCCATGGCTGTTGATCGTGGCAAAGGTTTTCAGCAGGATGTATTTACCATGCTGCGCAAGGCACGTGCGTTTTCACCCTTTGCAACCCCTAACCGCGAATATTACCTGTTCAGTACACTGCTAGGTAACGATTCTGACCCGGAACGACGTAATATTAGCACTGGATTTCCACTACTTGACAAAACATTTGGGGAACTACGCGGGATTAATATTATGGGTGGTACGCCAAAAGCAGGCAAGTCTTGTTTGTTCATCCAAGTTGCTACCGAGATGGCATCTCGTAAAATACCGGTGATTTACTATGATTTTGAAAACGGCAAACAGAAAATATACCTTCGCACCCTTTCTCGGTGGGCGAGGGTGTCAACAGAAGCACTTCTCAAAGGAAAGCTTAATCAAGAAGAACTTGCCAGGGTGGAAAAAGCTAAGAAAAAACTTAAAGCGGCGTTGCGCTGGTTTCGGGTGGTCAATGACCGTCAGCTTACTCCAGAACTCATGCGCCGCCATATTGATTTTTTGCGCCGAGAGACCAACGGCGACCGGGTTGTTGTCATCATAGACAGTCTGCACAAACTCCCTTTTAAAGACCTGACAAAAAGACGCTCCGGCATTGATAGCTGGTTACGCCATATGGAAGCAATCCGAGATGAATTGCATGTTTCCTTTCTTGTCATATCAGAACTTGCCCGCGGTCAAGACGGTCAATTTGAGCACCAGCCACAGTTAGGTTCATTCAAAGGGTCGGGCGACATAGCCTATTCAGCAGATAATGCACTCATTTTTCTGCCTGACTGGGACCCATTTGACAATACCCCCCCAGAGACAAGGACAAATAATCTATGGATGGTAGCAAGCCGTGAGCAAAGTCCGGGTAAAATAGCAAAATACCGTCTTGACTACCCTTACTGGGGATTTGTTGAAGAGCAAGGATAGTTACCTGCTCAGCAGCACCCCACGGAGTCTGCGCTTACCTCTGCGAACGATCAGCCAGGAAAAACAGAGCATATCCTGCCTGCTGCTTGTGCGCATCTGGAGCACTGCTGAGCAGGCACAGATCGAGGGGTAGGCGAGGTGTTATTTATTATTCGCGGAAGAGGTACGTTGCAGTTAAAATCTGCCTGGTCACCAGGTTTGCTGCCACTGTTCCAATAATTCCAAAGCTCCCTTTGCTCGGTAGCCTCCCCTCTCTCTCTTGCGCATTTTTTTTGCTAAAGGGGGAAACAGACCAAAGTTGACATTACTTGGTTGAAAATATCGGCCATCTGAGGTGGTCAGATGATGCAGCAAAGCTCCAAATGCCGTTGCCGTTGGAGGAGGCGCAGGTACAGAGCCACTCGTGACCAGTCCGGCAGCATTTATTCCAGCAAGCAGCCCCATTGCCGAACTTTCAACATACCCTTCCACACCAGATAACTGTCCGGCTATAAATAGCCCAGGTGCACTTTTCATCTGCAGAGAGTTATCAAGCAAATCAGGCGCACAAATAAAGGTGTTGCGATGTATTGACCCCAAGCGTAAAAATTCGGCATTCTCAAGTCCTGGTATAGTACCGAAAACACGTTGTTGTTCACCGTATTTCAATTTGGTCTGGAAACCGACCATGTTATACATAGTACCTTCACGATTTTCTGCACGGAGCTGCACCACCGCATAGGGAATATCACCTGTTTCTGGATGGGCAAGCCCAACCGGTTTCATAGGACCGTACCGAAGTGTGTCAGCACCCCTGC
>JAUVLX010000256.1 GCA_030600525.1 Desulfobulbus sp.
GTATACGAAAAACACTTTCAACCCAGAACCGGGTAACGGTATCCATGCAGTGCAAAAATGGCAGAACGGTACATGTCAGAAAAAGTACACGTCCAGAGCCTGACCAACAGAAAATATATACAATTTTAGGGGTAAAGAGTCCTCCAGGTCACGCGGTCAAAACTACAATATGATACAAAACAAAAGAAGTAGTGCCTTGACGCCAGCCATGGCAATGGTAACGTGTTAATATTAAAGGATTTTACACTTCGAAGCCGCAAAGTTGGGTTAGCTTGGCTACCAATAATCCCAGGTTGGAGTTGGATCTTTTTAGCAGTATCAAACACCCTATATTTATCCCTTCCTTTCCCTAAGTGGACCAGGATGGAGTCTGAAATTGCCTGGCCCGAAAGACTGGTGCCTGCAGCTTTGAAGGTGACAGGCAGTTTTAGCTTTTTAGCCTCGCGAAGGATCAATTGGACTTCTTTTTCATGCTCTACATTGACCACAATTTTTGGAATCAGCCTGTAGACACTGGCGTCTGTCCCCAAAATGATAGTTTGTAAGGGTCGGTGATAATATTTTCCTTGGGAAGAGTCTTTTTGATTTTATCATGGAAAATTTTGTAGTTACCCGGAAGCATGAGAACCCTCATTAGGGTTTGGGAATAGTTCCTGATGTGATAATCCTGTGAATTGAAAAAATCTAGTAAAAAGAAGTGAAAAAAAGATAATTGGTATGGTGGCGATTCTGTGTTGTATTTTTTTTCTTTAAATATCGATTATTTGTGTGTTTGACGTATTGTTAATACCAGCATACCAATTTTCGTCAAAAAAAATAATAATGGTGAGCTAAACAGGGAAATATATACTTGTGTGTAGAAAAAAGGCGAGAAGGGCAGGAAAGTGCAGCCGGGAGGTTTCTTGTTTTGGGGTGCTTGCCCCCCTTGCCTGGCAGCAAGGGGTAGAGCAGGACTATTGTCTCGAAAAGAGTTAGCTTACAATCTTATGAGCAAAAGCTATGGCCTGTTTTTTTGCTTCGCTATCAAGATTTTCAGGTGCTGTGCAGGAGCCAATGTATAACTCTCCGGCATTGATTGCCTTATGTGGAGCCTGCAATTTTCGGAAGGCTTCAAATACAGGTTCGGCGTTGTTTTCGTATGGTCCGCCCCCGGTCATAAGCAGTGCTTGCCGCTGCCCGTCAACAAGCGAAGCATGTTCGGGTTGGTGATACCCCGTGTAGAGGCTGTAGGTCCTGTCGATAAATGATTTGAGTGGTCCGGAAAAACCCCAGAAATAAAGAGGGGAGGTAAATATAACCAAGTCTGCGGCGACCATCTCGTCAAGAATTGGCCAGGTGTCATCTTCCTGGATGCAGTTAATTTTATCTGCTTCTTTTTTACACTGGCCGCATGCAAGGCAACCTTTGATAGTTTTGTCATGCAGTGTCACTGAAGTTATTTCGTGTCCAATGGAGGTTAACTCGGAGACAACCCAATCTAGTATCGTGGCTGTGTTGCCTTTTTTCCTGGCTCCACCCTGGAGTGTAAGAATTTTCAAAATATCTTCCTTGTATTAGTAGTAGTCAGTACGTTAATGGCAAAAAAAGAGAGGCCTCATTGCAGTAGGGTCTCTCTGGAGATACGATTATAGGGAGCTTTTAGTATCAAGTCCCTTGGCTATAGGTGTTTGTACAGGATAGCCTGGATTTGTCCAGTCAATTTGTGTTTGCTGATCGCTTTGCCGTCATGCCTTCGAAGGCGGCTGGAAATATGCGGCGGTCATTTAATCTGATCTCATAATATGAGCTCATTTTCTTTGGTCGCGTGTCCATTAGGGTGTTTCTTTTTTACTGCATACTGGATCGAGTATTTTTTCATTTTTCGCCAGAGTGTTGTTTTGTCTATGTCCAGATGTGACGCTGTTTTTCCTCTGTGTCCGTTAAACTTGTGGAGTGCAGCCCATATGGCGCTGGCTTCTGCATTTGAAAGAGGATTTGCTTCAGTGTCTTCTGCCTTCCTGGTATGCAAAGTGGACTCAATAATTTCTTCCGGTAAGCAGCCCACATCAATAATTGAATCCTGGCACATGACAAAACAATGTTCGATAATATTCTCCAGCTCTCTGATATTGCCAGGAAAATCATACTGCATTAGGATTTTAAGTACAGCCGGAGTGGCCGACTGGATGTTCTTTTTTTGAGCGTCCCTGAATTTGTCTATGAAATGCTGCACAAGCAGTGGTAGGTCTTCACGTCGTTTGCAAAAGGGAGGAAGTGCAATGTTAATAACATTGAGACGAAAATAGAGATCACTGCGAAAAATACCTTTTGTGACCTGTTCTTTTAGTTTTTTATTAGTGGCAGCAATAATCCGCACGTTTGTCTTCAGGGTGGTGGTACCGCCCAGAGGTTCATATTCCTTTTCCTGGAGCACACGTAACAGCTTTGCCTGCAGGGCAGGGGAGATATCTCCGATTTCATCAAGAAAGAGAGTACCGTTTTCTGCAATTGCAAAGCGGCCCAGCTTATCTTTTGTAGCACCGGTAAAGGCACCTTTTTTATAGCCGAATAATTCTGATTCCAACAGCGAGTCGGGCAGAGCAGCACAGTTTATGGCTACAAAAGGCCCTTTTCTTGAGCTGAGGGTATGGATAGCGCGGGCGAAAAGCTCTTTGCCAGACCCGCTTTCACCTTCGATGAGTACCGTACTGGTACTTTTTGCTATTGTTGGCAGAGTTGAGAATATTTTTTGTATTCTACTGTTTTTACTAATAATGTTTTGGAAGGTGTATTTTTGAGGAATGTTTTTTCGTACATTGCCAAGACTGGAGACGTTGCGAAATGTTTCAACACCGCCAATAACAACCTGATCGCCATCTCTAAGCACAGATGTGTTGATGGCAATTTTTAAATCATCACCGTGAATGTCTTTGATGATTGATTTTTGATTAACCATTTCCGTACCGGTCTCAATGGATTTTTTGAGCGGGCAGTCTGGTTTGGAGATGGTGGCGCCAAACAGGTTGAAACACTTGGTGCCAATAGCTTCTTCTCGCTTAAAACCGGTAATTATTTCTGCGGCCCGGTTAAAAGAGGTTATTTCGAAGTTATGGTTAACAGTAAAGGCGCCGTCTGCAATGGACTCCAGGATGCACGTGCTAAAGGTGTAATTGTCATCGGGTAAATGACTGAGGCAGGAGTCAGGGCAGGCTGATTTTGTATCGTTTCCAGACGGGGCAGAAGCAGCTTGGTCAACCATGAGGTTAGCCTGTTTGTTGCTCTTGATTTTTTGCTTCCCGGTAGAGGCAGCCTTATCATGAACATCCTTTTTAGGTGAAACTGCTTGTGGGTATTTACTTTTCTGCATGAGAAATGCCTTGGTGTGGAACCTGTAACCATGTTGATTCTGTGCTTATCACCATCATGTCATCTGTATGTTTGTGATGAGATGGGCGTGTCAGCAGTGGTTCCATTTTTTGTGAGAAAAACATACTGTTCCATTTCCCTGGATTACCCACAACTACTAAGAGAGCCATACCGGGCTTCCTGGATAGAAAAAGTTTCAAACCAAGATACCCGGTAGTGCTAGGTGTCGTCAATACAAGTGGCGTAACAGTATTAGTTAAAAAATAAGGTCAAATGTTATATTTGCAAGCAACCTTGAGTGTTTAGTTCTCGATCCTTCTGCAACTTTATCAATGTATAAAGTTACGATTGGAGTCAAAACTTTGCTCAGATTCTATATTGTCAAAAACGATACCCTCGTCGGCACACACATCAAGCTTGGTTAGTGGTTACAGTCATCAACAATATTCATGAGGCTTGCCTCTCTCCCCGGTTAATCGTGGTGTTCCTCGTAGCCGGTAATCATTGCCTTAAAATGGGCCAGCGGTGTGTGCCCCAACGTAGCAAGATAACAGTGGATAAATATGAATGAGGTAAAGAAGAAGAATATCAGGACATGGATGGTGTCGATAATTTTTATTCCACCCAATAACATAATATATTCTTCGTACCCTTTCACCTTCCACAGGAAAAGCCCGGATATCATTTGCGCAGGGAGGAGTACCATCATAATGACAAGGTAAGCCTGCTGCTGAAGTGCGTTGAATTTGTTTTCAGGTGTCATTACATGGGGATTGGGTTTGCCGACAAAGAATCCGTAACCGTAATATTGTGCCTGCTTCAGTGCCAGTTTGACTACATTGCGGAGGTCAGGGATATATATTTTAACCTTGCCGGTTCCAAGGTAGTACGCAAACCAGATAAAATAGTTGGCAATAACTACAAATCCCAGATAGTTGTGGACCGCAATCGCGCTGCTGAGCGTCATTAAATCCCATGTTTCCGCATACCTGATCTGGAAACCGGTAACAATTAGGACGATAAAACATGCCGCGTTGATCCAGTGCCATATTCTTACTGGAATAGGGTGGATGTATATGAGCTTTTGATGATTCACTGAAGAACCTCCTTATAAAATTAAGTAGAATAGGGAATTAATGTTGCTGCTCTTTTCGTTTTTTGCGGAGCCTGACCGTTAAAATTCTTCCGAGGAAATGACAGAATGCACCTAGGGCACCGCCACCAAGGATGAGAATACCTATTTTGTCCAGCATTTTAATTTTGGTACCGCCCAGCAGGTAAAAGTGGCTTACATGGTAGCTTTCAAGTACTGAGCGATCAATTGCATACCTTTCTACTGTCCCATCCTTATGTGTCAGGAGCATGGAGACTTCGCTGAAGTAAGGAGAGTCGCCTGAGTGACATTTTTCGCAGTCGTTTTGTGCTGCACCTCTGTTTATCTGGTGGGCTATTGGGTTTATGTCGGCAACGAGTTCTGCCCTTAGGAGGGGGTGTATATTTTTCTGTTTGAGCATGAAAATCAAGTCTTCAAGCTCCTCGCTATCGATGATCTTGTTGGTGTTTTTATCAATGGTCGCCATAAAATTTTCATTGGTAAGACCAAGGGCATCCAAGATTTGGTCACCGTCATAAAATTTATTGGTAACAAGATCATAAAAGCGGAGGTTGACGTATTTTGGTACATCCGGTGCATGGCAGACAACACATTCCACAAACGCAAAGTGGGAATCGCCTGCCGGTAACCAGTCGTGGAAAAGGTTGGGGTTATGGCATTTCAAGCAGATAGTGTTTGTCCTTTCGGCGACCTGTGCCCCTTCCATTGGTTTGACATAGTGATAGTCATGGCAGGCGTAACAGCTCATGGTCACACCTTTTTTGCGGATTTTCATGTGTACACTGTTTTGAAACTCTGTTCCGGACTCTTCGTGACACTCGGCACAGTATACAGGCTTTAACTCCGCTTTATGAGGTATGTCCTCATCCCAGTTGAGTTCTTCAATGTCAGTGTGACAGTCAACACAGGTTATGCCGTTTATATTGTGGATGGAGTGTTCAAATTTTTCTTCGTCC
>JAUVLX010000041.1 GCA_030600525.1 Desulfobulbus sp.
AGGAGTGCATTTGTGCCAATTTCTGGTATGGATCTCCACCGGATACTGTCTTCGTCCCTGTAGTTGGCACCACCAGATTGGAACTGGCACTTTGCAGCATTTGCCGCCGTTGCCCAATTTGTTCCTGAAGAACGATCTTAGTACGCTCCAGTTCCTGAATGTTATCCTGCACTCCCTGCAATTTTACCTGCAGAGTATTGGCTCGTGCGACATTAATTTCACGCTGTTCAGGGAGTTCATTGTAAAATTTAAGCTTATAATCGCGCATAGCCTGCTCTTTTTTATCCAGGCTCCGTTTAGACAACTGCAGTTCATCGGCAATATAGCTCGAAGTTTCAGAGGCTCTGTTCTCCCTGTATTTCAAATTTTCTTCAATAAACTTGGATGACAGGGCATTAGTGACTCTAAGCACCTTTTTCGGGTCTCTACCGGAAAAACTTACCTGAAAGATATCTCCTCTGGTGGGTGATATCTTAATCACTTTATGCATAGACTCGATGACATCCTCAAGAGGCAAGTTCTCACGCATTTCAGGGTAAAGATTAAAATCCTTAATAATCTTTTCCAAGCTGCTCCTGCTGGTTACCTGCTGCTTCAGGGTACTGACAATTTCCCGCACCCTGTCCTTGATATCCGGCGACATTTTAGACGGATTGATCGCTTTCTTTTCATAAATCAGCAACGAAGTGGCCTGGTAGACCTTGGGCGTTTTGTAATATGTGGCCAATCCCCCAAGTACAGCTATAAAAACCAAGGTAACAATCAGGGTTTTTCGCGCAAGAATGACATCAAAATATTTTTTTACCAGTTGCTGCGTTTTCTCGTTCATAGTGTAGAGCTAGTGCTTATTGTACGATACAAGATTTATAATACGATTCCCTTTGAAAGGGATCACCCCACTTCAACAAATTGGATTTACGATGCACCGCACTGTGGTTATCGGCGACATACATGGTTGTCTAGACTCGCTCAACAACCTACTGGAATTGATCCTGCCCAAGGCGGACACCCTGATCTTTCTTGGCGATTACGTCAACCGCGGTCCAGACTCACAAGGTGTTGTCGAGAGGCTCCTTGCTTTGCAAAAACATCACCCGCGACTCATTACCTTGAAAGGCAATCACGAATTCATGTTCCAACAATATTTTGACGGTCAGGAGAGTAGCCTATTTTTACGAGTTGGTGGGAAAGAAACACTTGCTAGTTATGGTATTCCGCACAACGTTTCTGAGCCTCTACCATTACTGCCAGCCACTCATGTCCAATTCTTCCGAAATCTCCCTTTATTCTTTGGAGACCAACACGCCCTGTATGTCCATGCAGGGCTGGAACCGAATCGTCACATCACTCTCCAGCGCCCTCAGTGGTGTTTATGGGCCAGAGAAAAATTCATTAACGCTTCTTTTCAACTCGGTAAGCCAATTATATTTGGCCACACCGTGTTCCCTCGCCCTTATATTGTAGACGACAAAATAGGGATAGATACCGGGGCGGTTTATGGCGGGCAACTCACAGCACTTATCCTTCCTGACATGGAATATATTAGTGTTCCTGGAGAAAAAAACGCACCCTATACAGCTTCTTAATGTCCTATGGTATATGATAGGTAAAGAAAAGACAATGTGATGATTACATAAATCTGACGTCCATTGGTAAAATATCAGTCAGCTTTTCTTTTCCCTGCAACAGCATCGACATGCGATCGACCCCCAAGGCAATTCCAGCGGTATCACCAAGCCCCTCCAGTGACTGAAGAAAATGTTCCGGCATGCGTGCATCTCGGCCTAAGCGCCGAATCGTCATCATTTCTTGAGCAAAGCGTTCCCTTTGTACTTCTGCATCCACCAACTCGGAAAATCCGTTGGCCAGTTCGAGCCCACCTATATAAAGCTCAAATCGTTCTGCAAGGTCAGGGGTATCCTGTTTTACTTTTGCCAAAGAGGCGAGCTGAATCGGGTAATCATAAAGGAATACTGGTCGCTCCCAACCGAGATGCGGTTCAATCTCTTCAACCAAAATTTCTTCAAACTGATCCTCAGCAATGGCCTGTTCCACGGAGATGTCTGAAAAATTGCGAAAAGCGTCCCGCAACGATAACCTGGACCATGGCTTTTCCAGGGAAATCGTCCTTCCCTTGTAAAAGATCTCCCCTTTTCTGTTAACTCCGTCCAGACCAGATACCTTGCCAGCCAGAGTGTTGAAAAAGTCCTCACACTCTTCCATAAGATCTACATAATCCCACCCACGATGATACCATTCGAGCATGGTAAACTCCGTTTGATGGTGATGGCCACACTCCTCTTTACGAAAGCAGTGACAAAGCTGAAAAATTTGTTCACAACCACCTGCCAGCAACATTTTCATACAGAGTTCAGGAGAAGTCTGCAAAAACCAACCGTCGCTTGTAAAGGGCTGAATATGTGCCTCAGGAAGAAGGACAGGTAAACGGATAGGAGTGTCGACTTCTATATAGTCGCGATTCAGAAAAAAAGAGCGGATAGCCTGCAGAAGCTGGGATCGCTGCCGCAGGCTACGGGGAGAAAGCATTTATTATTCCTTGACCCTTGTCATATAGGTCCCGGTTCGGGTATCTATCTGGATCTTATCACCCTGTTCGACAAAGGGTGGTACCTGCAACTGAAAACCTGTCTCCACAGTGACCGGCTTGGTATCGGTTCCAGAAGTATCACCTTTTACCCAAGGCTCCGCAGTGGTCACTTCAAGGTTGACAAAGGTTGGCAAACTTACATCAATTGGGCGTTCTCCGAAAAAAAGAACCTGGACCTCCATATTATCAACCAGATAACTCAGATTGTCGCCCAATTGTTCTTTAGACAAAAATCTCTGTTCATAGGAAGTGGTATCCATGAAATGATACTCGGCATCCTGGGCATAAAGAAATTGCATGGTCCGTTCTTCTAAATCAGGCTTCTCAAACTTATCGTTGGAGCGATAGGTATTGGTGAACTGGTTGCCAGTTATCATGTTACGCATCTTGGTACGATAAAGAGCCTGTCCCTTTCCAGGTTTAGAAAACTGAAAATCTGTTATAATATAGGGCTCACCATCAATCTGAATCTTCAGTCCTTTACGCAAATCCGAGGCTGAAAACATTGTTATTATCCTTTAATTCATTATTAAGTGGGCGATACGAAAAAAAATATGTGAAGAATATATCCCCAATACCTTACCGGCACCCTATATAAAACACAGTTTCTTTTCCCTCTTATCTTGTTTTCACGGGCTATCTTTAATACATTTACCCCGACACGACAAATGAATATCTTACACAATACACTATGACTCTTCGAGCTGGGGTACTTTCTGATACCCATTTAATCCGTCCTGACAGCCGATTTAAAAGGCAAATCAGACACTGTTTTAATGACTGTGATATTATCATCCATGCAGGCGATATAACGGAACCATCTATCTTGGAAGTACTTGGGAATACATCAGTATACGCGGTTCATGGTAACATGTGCAGCGCCAAACTGCACAAACAGTTGCCTGAAGCCACAACTTTTCCTTTCGGAGACTTCATTATCGGCCTCACCCATGGTGCCAGACTCGGATACGACATAGAAGAACGTTTGTGGGATCTCTTTCCCGAAACAGACTGTATGATTTACGGCCACACCCACAGACCTACCTGCCACAAAATCGGCCAGGTACTTATCATCAATCCCGGCAGTTTTCAGGCTACGAGTCGCTATGGGTCACCAGGAACCTATGCCATTCTTGAGGCAGGGGAAACCTTGGTAGGGAAAATTTTTGAAATACCTCCAACCCTATGAAAACTCTTTGGACACCATGGCGGATGGAACATGTTCTAGGTAAAGCACCAAAGGCTGAAGGCTGCATCTTCGAGCCACCTGGTACTGCCAGCCACGACAAACACAGCTTACTTCTCTATCGCGACAAGTGGAGAGTTGTACTGCTCAACCGTTTTCCCTACGCCAACGGTCATCTTCTCGTTGCCCCCACCCGTCACCTTGCAGACTTGACCGAACTCACCCTCCAGGAGCAGGGAAAGTTAATGCAGATGATTACAAAATGCTGCACCATTATCAGGGCTACCCTTGCCCCTGACGGCCTTAATGTTGGCCTTAATCTGGGGCAAACAGCAGGTGCTGGCATTGCAGATCATCTTCACTTCCACATCGTTCCCCGCTGGGATGGTGATCATAATTTCATGACCGTCTGTGCCGAGGTCCGAACCATACCCCAGCACATTGAAACAACCTTTGACAATCTTCTACCCCATTTCTTGAAAGAGCAGGTTTAACATTACCATGACCACCAACGTAAAGATCACCCCAATGCTCCGGCAATACCTGGAAATAAAAGAAGCATACGATGACGCCATTCTTTTTTACAGAATGGGTGATTTTTATGAAATGTTTTTTGAGGATGCAGTCACAGCCTCTAAGATTCTTGGCATTACCCTTACATCCAGAAGCCATAAAGACGAAGCTAATAAAGTACCAATGTGCGGCATCCCTTTTCATGCACTGACAGGCTACCTCGGCAAAATGATAAAATCCGGCCACCGGGTTGCTATCTGCGAACAGGTAGAAGACCCGAAGCAAGCTAAGGGGATTGTTAAACGGGAGGTGGTCCGTGTGGTTACACCTGGAGTCACCACAGATGAACAAATTCTTGATGAAAAAATAAATTGTTATGTATGCGCCTTAACCGCCCCCAAAAAATCAGGTACAAAGCAAGTCGTTGGCCTGAGCTTTATTGATGCTTCCACAGGCGAATTCCTCGTCACAGAGCTTCCGTTCAACATCGATGATTCAACCGAACTCATTGACATAATGACCCGCATTAAACCGGCTGAGCTGATCTTTAATGAAAAAGACAGCGAACCCCAACATGCCCTCGCCAAGGTGGTTACAGAAGCCCTCGGAAATATCTGCATTACCATGCGCCCTGATTTTCATTTTACAAGTAATACAGCGCAAACAACACTACTCGAACATTTCCAGACCACCAACCTTGCAGGTTTCGGGTGTGATAATCTTCCAAACGGTATCTGCGCAGCCGGTGCTCTCCTTCATTATATTCAGGACACCCAAAAATCTGCACTGCATCATATTCAAAAAATCAAACCCCTTAACCAGTCAGACTTCCTGACCATTGATGATTCCTCTCGTCGCAACCTGGAACTGACAGAAACCATTGTCGGAGGAAAACGTGAAGGATCCCTGCTTGCTGTCCTGGACTTTACCGCCACACCAATGGGAGCGAGACTCCTGAGAAAACGCCTCCTCTTTCCTCTACAGGATAAATCCTCAATTGAAAGACGGCTCTCGGCAGTGGAAGAGCTTATTGAATCGCCGGTTTTACGAAAAGACCTGCAAGCATATCTTTCATCAGTCTATGATCTTGAACGTCTATGCAGCAGACTTGTTCTTGGCCAGGGCAATGCCAGAGACATGAGTGCATTAAAGATATCACTTGCTCAATTGCCCCTGCTACGGCAATCGATCAAGGCCTGTTCATCCCTCCTCTTCAACACTATACATAGCCAACTGGATGAACTTGCGGAGCTTCACACTCTTATTGACAGCAGCATACGTGATGATTCTCCTGTAAGTCTGCGCGAAGGCCGAATTATCAAAGAAGGGTATAATGCCAAACTCGATGAGCTACTTATTCTCCTTCGGGATGACAAACAACTCATCCTCAACCTTGAAGCCAAAGAAAGAGATAGAACCGGTATTTCTAAACTGAAAGTTGGGTATAATAGGGTGTTCGGCTATTTTTTTGAAATAACCCGAAGTCAGGCAGGTACCGTACCTGATAATTTTATCCGTAAACAAACCCTCGTCAATGCGGAACGATTCATTACTCCTGAACTCAAAGAACTTGAAAATTCCATTGCCACAGCTCAAGAGAAACGACTTGAACTTGAATATCAGCTTTTTTCAAATATCAGGAAATCCATTGCAGACCAAAGTAAACGGATTCTCGATACCGCCTATCAAGTAGCCAGAATAGACTTTCTGTTCAGCCTCTCTACAGCAGCAGTAAAATATCGATACCGCAAGCCATCGATAAACGATGATCAACAAATATACATTGAAGAAGGCAGGCACCCTGTTATAGAACGTGCGCTTGAAGCAGGTCGTTTCGTGCCCAATGATGTTGAGCTTGACCAGCAGCAACAACTTATAATTATTACCGGGCCTAATATGGCCGGAAAATCAACTGTCCTCAGACAAACCGCCCTCATAACTCTTATGACCCATGCAGGTAGCTTTGTCCCTGCCCGTTCCGCAAGCATTTGCATTGTTGACCGTATTTTCACAAGAGTTGGCGCCATGGATGACTTACGCCGTGGACAGTCCACCTTTATGGTTGAGATGAACGAGACTGCCAACATCCTCAATAATGCAACCAAAAACAGCTTGGTTATCCTTGATGAAATCGGTAGAGGGACTTCAACGTATGATGGTCTTGCCATCGCATGGGCCGTTGCTGAAGCACTTGTTAATAAAGATAATGCCGGTATAAAGACACTTTTTGCAACCCACTATCACGAACTGACAGAGCTCGCGGCTTCTCACCACCGTGTACAAAATTACTCCATTGCTGTCCGCGAATGGAATGACACCATTATTTTCCTTCATAAACTCGTAAAAGGTGCTACCAACAGGAGCTACGGTATCCAGGTGGCATCGCTCGCGGGTGTCCCTGAAGAAGTAACACAACGTGCCTACGAGATTCTTGCAGAAATAGAACGTGGCCAGTTAGACCATCAGGGCGCTGCTGATCTGGCTCAAGGTCAGCAAGCAATACAAGAAAAGAAAAAACCTGCTCAACTTCCCCTTTTTCCAAAGGAGGACAGTCCCTTGCTAACCTTACTCAAAAAAGCAAATCCTGACACCCTCACCCCGCGACAGGCCATTGAGTTACTCTATGAGATCAAGGAATTTCTTCCCAATGATCAGTAAAGCTTCATTGCATCAAAATAGAATTTCTTAAAAAACAACAAAACAAGAACAGACCACAGAAAGAGCAACCAAAAAAAGTACAAATTCTTTTACTGTGCTGCTTAAATACGGTATATTTACCGTAGATTTAATATTGGTGACCAAACTTGCGTTTTTAGATTCTAAGCAGTGCCCGTATTCGTCAAATAGTGTTCTTCCTTATGGTGACATAGAGCTATTTGATGAAAAATCAACTTTCTTTCATTTCCAAAGAAAAACGTATCTAAAATGATCACAAGGCAGTTCACAATCCTCAACCTCTTGCGTTATACGCATATTCTTTTTTTAGCTGTAGCAGCGACAATGGCAGTATTGTTTTTTTATAGTGCCACAGGTTATGGAATGGGAACGACCGACGAGGTAAACGGGCGGCACGACCTTATTGAAAAAAGCTACAAAGCGGCAAAGGATTTTTACTACCAGCTGGAAAGCGACCATGATTTAGGTCTGCAAAGAAAAAACTGGCTCAAAGGCGTCCGTAAATTTAGAAAACTCTATCTCGAACATACAAAAGGACCACTAGCACCTTCTGCTCTCTACATGATGGGTAAGATGCAATACAAAATGTATCAGCGTTTTCACCTATCCATAGATCTGGAAGATTCTATCGGTTATTACAATGATGTGGTCACCATTTTCCCAGAAAATTCGCTTGCCGATGACGCCTCATATAATGCAGCTGAAATATATCTAAACGACAAAAGCAATCAAAAACTGGCAGCCGATCAGTATCTTAAAATAGTGCAGCAATTTCCGACTGGCGACAAGTACTCGCAAGCATTTAACAGACTGCAAAAGCTTCAAAAAAGTGGGATAATACAAATCCCTGCCCACCTGAGACATAAACAAAAAGAAAATAAGCTGGTCAATGTCCTCCCGGTTAAATACTGGTCATCTGATGACTATACCCGTATCGTTATCCGAGCCTCATCACCTGTCCATTACTCTTCAGAACTTCTCGAAGAAACAACAGGGCAACCCAGACGATTATACATTGACTTTAATCCCAGCTACATTCCTCCAAAATATCGTTCACCAGTACCCATTGAGGATGGACTACTCAAGCAAATTCGGACAGGGCAATTCACCGACTCCACAGTAAGGGTTGTTCTCGATATAGAGTCCATATCAGACTATAAAATATTCAGCCTTAATGATCCTTTCAGGGTTGTCATAGACGTGCATGGCAACAAGAAGAAAACACAACCTTCCGAGAAAACAATTACAGCGCATAAAAAAAAGTCAGTTCCGACATTGCCTGATTTTAAAAATAGTAAACGAATGACAATAAAAGCAGAAAGCACCCATCCTTTTATTAGCCTTCAGGACCATAAAAAAAGGAAACCTACAGACAAGGCAACAGCAATCTCGTCATCCTCTCCTACAAAGTACTCTCTCGCGCAGCAGCTTGGGCTTGGGGTCCGAAAAATAGTTATTGATCCTGGCCATGGTGGGAAGGATCCAGGAGCTATTGCCCATGGCCTTAAAGAAAAAGATATTGTGTTAACAATATCTAAAAAGCTAGCTAACGTACTCGAAACCACCTATGGATACGAAGTGTCACTCACCCGCACCAATGACGTATTTATTCCGCTTGAGGAACGTACTGCCATTGCCAATACTCTGAAAGCAGACCTCTTCATATCCATACATGTCAATGCGCACAAAGACATGAGCATCAGTGGTACTGAAACCTACTTCCTCAATCTGGCAACCAATGCAGAGGCGATGCGGGTAGCAGCTCTTGAAAATGCAACCTCAACCCATAATATAGGTGAGATGCAAGATATACTTTCAAGTTTAATGCAAAATTCCAAAATCAATGAATCATCAAGGCTTGCTGAATATGTGCATGCCAACTTAATCTCCGGCCTTGTCTCCAATTACCCTATTCGTGATCTTGGAGTAAAACAGGCACCTTTTTATGTCCTTATTGGTGCAGAGATGCCAGCAGTACTTGCAGAAATCGCCTTTTTGTCAAATCCAAATGAGGCTAAGCTGCTCAATAGCACCCATTATCAAAACAAGGTAGCTCAACATATTGCGGCTGGTGTTGTATCCTATATAGATCATCACACAACGGCTGCTCTTCAACTATAACAAATTCTTTCAACGATCCACAAACCGTTACCACCCCCCAAAATAGCATTAACGATTCGTGGCATAGAACTATTCCCCTGAGCTTGGACTAGTGCCTCAGAGTAAAAAAAAACACAAAAAAAAGGGGCTGCCTAAATAGGCAGCCCCTTTTTTTGTGTAATACTATATATACTGATCTTAACTTCGTGCCATTTCTGCGGCTCTTAATCTAGCCATTGCCCTTTGCAAGGCTGCTTCAGCACGGACTCGATTTAGCGACTCAGCAGCTTGCTGAGCTTGAGCGAGTCTTTTTTCTGCCCTTTCCTTTGCCATCATTGCCCGGTTAACATCGATATCTTTACCGAACTCAGCGCTTTCAACAAGAAAGGTGATTTTATTATTGGAGACCTCAGAAAAACCGCCACTAACCATAAGGTACTTTACCTGCTTGTCCTTTTTAAAACTTAAGGTACCGGTTTTAATGGTGCTCAGAAAAGGAGCATGGTTGGCCAGGACGCCAAACTCACCACCTACACCAGGGGCAGTGACGATGTCAACATCGTCACTGATCACAGGTCCGGTTGGTGTTACTACTTCAAGATGAATCTGTGCCATAAGAGTGTCCTCTGTTCAGCTCGCTCAGCTTTATGCTTCAGCTTTCTGAGCTGCAGCTTTTTCTACCGCTTCTTCGATGCTACCAACCATGTAAAAGGCGGTTTCAGGCAGCTCATCATGCTTACCGTCAAGAATTTCTTTAAAGCTGCGAACAGTGTCTTCAACTTTAACATATTTACCAGGAAAGCCTGTGAAGACTTCAGCAACAAAAAACGGCTGCGAAAGGAAACGCTGAACCTTACGAGCACGAGTAACAGTAAGCTGATCTTCTTCAGAGAGTTCGTCCATACCAAGAATAGCGATAATATCCTGCAGTTCTTTGTATTTCTGAAGAGCAACCTGAACACCACGAGCAGTTGCATAATGTTCTTCACCAACAACATTAGGATCAAGAATACGGCTGGTTGAGTCAAGTGGATCAACAGCAGGATAGATTCCAAGCTCAGAAATTTGACGGGAAAGAACAACAGTTCCGTCAAGGTGAGCAAATGTAGTTGCAGGCGCAGGGTCAGTCAAGTCATCAGCAGGTACGTATACACATTGTACCGCTGTAATTGAACCCTTTGTGGTGGAGGTAATACGTTCCTGCAGAGCACCAAGATCAGTTGCAAGTGTAGGCTGATAACCAACCGCAGATGGAGTACGTCCCAAAAGGGCGGAAACCTCTGAACCAGCTTGTGTGAAGCGGAAAATATTGTCAACGAAGAAAAGAACATCCTGACCTTCTTCATCACGAAAATATTCCGCAGCAGTCAAACCGGTCAAGGCGACACGCATACGAGCTCCAGGAGGTTCAGTCATCTGCCCGTACACCAATGCTGCCTTAGGCAATACGCCAGATTCCTTCATCTCATTGTAAAGGTCATTACCTTCACGGGTACGCTCACCAACACCACAGAATACAGAAATACCACCATGCTGCATTGCGATGTTGTTAACCATCTCCATCATAATAACGGTTTTACCACAACCAGCACCGCCAAACAGTCCCATTTTACCACCACGTGGAAAAGGAACCAAAAGGTCGATTACCTTAATGCCTGTCTCAAGTACATTCACGTCGGTGTCCTGCTCAGTAAACAGAGGGGCAGGCCTGTGAATAGGCATTCTTTTTTCGGTGTTAATATCTCCCATACCATCAACAGGTCGACCAACAACATTCATAATGCGGCCAAGGGCTGCTGAACCGACAGGGATGCTAATTGCTTCTGCGGAATCACGTACTTCCATACCGCGAACAAGACCATCAGTCTGATCCATGGCAACTGTACGTACAACATTATCGCCTAAATGCTGCGCAACCTCACAAACGAGATTATCAGCTACATCGCTGATAGCAGGATTAGAGATATACAACGCGTTCAAAATTTCGGGTAAATCACCCGGTTCAAACTCGACATCAACAACAGGACCAATGACCTGTATAATTTTTCCAACTCGTGACTCACCCATCTGAATGGCCTCCTCAATCTTGTAAAATACTCTACGGTAGAGCGTTAGCCTTTAAGTGCCGCAGCACCACCGACAATATCCATTAACTCACCGGTAACAGCAGCCTGGCGAGCTTTATTATACAATTGTGTAAGTTCATCGATCATATCCTTACATGCATTGGTAGCATTGTCCATTGCTGTCATCCTGGCAGCATGTTCGCTCGCTCCAACTTCAAGCATGGCGTGATAAACCTGAACATTCAAATATAAAGGAAGCAGAACTTCCATAATCTCGTTTGGGTCAGGTTCATAAATATATGATCCAGTTGCGCCGCTCTGTTCTTGAGCAGAATTCTCTTCGCCTTCAACAGGCTTAATAGGAAGCAATTCTTCTCGTTCAGGTTTCTGAGCAGCGACAGAATGAAACTTTCCGTATACGATATCAACCTGGTCACTCTCGCCTTTGAGAAAGGCTTCAGTAATATCATGGGAAATCTCACGCGCATTAAAGATCTGGAAAGTACCCATAATATCATTATAGGCTTTTCTGAGTTTTCCAGATTTCTTAAAAGCTTGCGTTCCTTTCTTGCCGACGGTGACAATGCTTACGCTTTTGCCTTCGCTCTCGTACTGCTTAACAAGCTTTTCAACGGTTTTAATTATATTGCTGTTAAAACTACCGCAAAGACCACGATCAGAAGTAACAATAACGATCTCTACAGTTTTAACATCCCGTATTTCCATGAGTGGGAGGTTTGCATCTTCCATACCAGCTGAAAGTTCACCCATTGTTCCGGCGAACTTCTCTGCATAGGGTCTGAAAGACTCCATCTTATCCTGTGCACCTCTCAACTTTGCAGAAGCAACCATGTTCATGGCCTTGGTGATCTGCGCAGTTTTCTTTACACCGGCGATTTTGTCTTTGACATCCTTTAATCCAGGCATAAGACTCTGTCCTTATGATTAATTCAGGCCCTTTGTGGCCTTAAAGGTCTCGCCAAAGGACGTCAGTGTTTTCTTCATTTTTGTTTCAAGCTCACCGGAGATTGCTTCTTTCTCTTTAAGCTCTTGAAAAATTGAAGGTTCATTAGCTTCTATATAGCCATACATTTCCTGCTCATAGTCAGCAAGTGTGTTTACAGGGAAAGAATCAAGGAATCCCTTTGTACCTGCAAAAATAATGGTTACCTGCTTTTCCTTTGAGAGCGGCTGATACTGTGGTTGTTTAAGAATCTCAACGAGTCTTTCACCACGGGTCAGCTGTGCCTGGGTTGCAGCATCAAGATCAGATCCGAAACCAGCAAACGCTGCAAGCTCACGATACTGAGCAAGATCAAGTCGCAAGGTTCCTGCAACCTGCTTCATTGCTTTTACCTGTGCAGAACCACCAACACGAGATACTGACAGGCCGACATTAATTGCAGGGCGGACACCGGCAAAAAAGAGGCTAGGCTCAAGATATACCTGACCATCAGTGATGGAAATTACGTTTGTAGGAATGAACGCGGAAACGTCACCAGCCTGTGTTTCAATGATCGGCAGAGCAGTCAGAGAGCCGGCACCCAGTTCATCACTTACTTTAGCAGAACGCTCAAGCAATCTGGAGTGGTTGAAGAAAATGTCTCCAGGGAATGCCTCACGTCCTGGGGGACGACGAAGCAGCAGTGAAAGTTCACGGTAGGAAACAGCCTGCTTGGAAAGATCGTCATAAACAATCAATGCATGCTGGCCATTATCACGAAAATACTCACCCATCGCACAACCGGAAAAAGCAGATACATACTGCATTGGCGCAGGATCGGAAGCACAGGCAGCAACAACGGTTGTGTACTCCATGGCACCGTGTTTTCTCAGAGCTTCAACAACCAAGGCTACGGTTGATTTCTTCTGGCCGATGGCGACATATATACAGTGTACATCAGTGTCTTTCTGAGCAATAATTGCATCTACGCAGAGAGCGGTTTTACCAATCTGCCGGTCACCGATTACAAGTTCACGCTGTCCTTTACCAACCGGGGTCATCGCATCAACTGCCTTGGCACCGGTATAACAAGGCTCATGTACACCTTTCCTTGCGATAACACCTGGGGCGACCACTTCCATTTTACTGAAGTTTTTGGCATCAATGGCTCCTTTACCATCGATAGGCTGACCAATACCATCAACAACACGACCTTCCATTTCAGGTCCAACTGGAACCTCAGCAATACGTCCGGTCCGTTTAACGATATCGCCTTCTTTAATATAACGAACGTCACCAAGAATAGCACAACCAACGTTGTCTTCTTCAAGGTTCAGGGCAAGTCCGAAAATATTCCCCGGAAATTCGAGCAGCTCCATGGCCTGACAATTTTCTACGCCATAGACACGTGCAATACCGTCACCCACCGAAAGTACTGTTCCGGTTTCCTTCAGGTCGACATCACTCTCGTAGCCAGCGATTTGATCCTTAATAATCTGGCTGATTTCTTCGGCTTTGATCTGCATTTGACTAATCTCTCCCCTTGATAGATTCTTTTAATCCATTAAGTTGTGTCTTTATACTTCCGTCCAGTACCAAATCACCAACCTTTGCGATGATGCCACCGATTATCGTCGGATCGACCTCGGTCTGAAGTATAACCTTATTTCCTGTAATTTTTTCTAAAGTAGCCTGGATATTTTTCTGTAGTTTGCTATCCAGTTCTACGGCAGAGACGACAGAACCATGACTGATGTTTTGGTCCATATCCACCATGATTTGTATTTCGCCGGCTATATCAGGCAAGATGTCTGCTCTCTTTTTCTCAATTAACAAGTTAAGAAAACTGGACATTGTTGTATCTGCCTTTGCACTTTTGGCAATTTGAGCCATCACTTTTTGCCGTGCATCAAGAGGATACAAAGGATTTGTCAACGCATCCCTTACACCAACGGCACTGTCATCGTACAATGCTGCGATAGCAGCTAGCAGCTCACTGTATTCTTCATTTTTCCCTTGCTCTTTGCCCAAAGAAAAAAGCGCCTTTGCATAACGGCGTGCTAGAATTGTATTTTTCACTGTACCGTCCCCACTCTTTCAAGGAACTGTTCTGTTATCGTCACCTGATCTGCTGGAGTGAGATTGGAAACGATTAACTCCTCGGCCATTGCAGCTGCCTGCTCTGCAACCTCGTCACGTAACATCCGCTTTGCATCCTCCAATTCACCTTGAATAGAAGATTCTGCCTGACGTTTGATATCTTCAGCAGCTTGTTCAGCCTCAGCGAGAATCCGTTTCTTTTCATTCTCTGCTTGGGCTATTGCTTTTTCGACAACACGCTCCATCTCTTCTTCCATGCCGGCCAGTCGTGTTTCAAATACCTTGAACTCAGCCTTGGCATCGTCGCGTTTTGCTTCAAGCTCCTGCAGCTCTTCTTTGACCTGCTTCTGACGACCCGAGAGCCCAGTGGCAATAGGTTTGGCAAGAAACTTGACAAGCAGAATCACCAAAGCGATAAAGTTGATTGTTCTCCATAAAAGATCTTTCAGCTTTGCAGGAGCGAGCGAACCACCTTTGACCTCACCATGTCCACCTGCTGCTGCAGCATGTGCATCGGCAGTGACTGCGTGAGAGTCATTTTGAGGTGTAACGGCTTCCGCTGATGCGTGGCCGACCGCTTCACCATGCGTATCCACTGCAGCAGTTTCAGCATGAACAGTAGTTTTCCCACTCTCGTCTTGGCTTGGTGTTGAAGCCATGACAATCGATGCCGTGCCTGAAAATAGCAACAGCAACAGAGTAGGTACAATAATTCCGACAATACGAGATTTCATGCTTCCAAGCTCCTCCCAAGTATCTTTCCGGCCATATCTCTAGCAAACCCTTCTGTTTTCGCCTGCAGGTCATCTCTAGCAGCTTCAACCTGTGAGCGTATTTCCGCCATTTGTTTTTCTTTTTCGCCATCTGATTCCTGACGAATAGCAGTAAGTTTTTCGGCTCCTGCAGCCTGTGCGCTAGCTCGTGCCGCATCAAGTGCCTTTTTCGCCTTCCCACTGCCCTCGCGCATTTTTCTGTCCAAATCAAGCTGACGATTCCTTGCCCTTTGCTCTAGCTGGGCAACTTCATCGTGCATGGAATCCACCTTTTGCTTCCTTTTTTCAAGGATACCAAGCACCGGCTTGTACAAAATTGCATTGAGCACCAGCATCAACACAATCATGTTGATGATATGTATTACCATAGTAATATCAATTGAAATCATACCAAATACTCCTCATCTCAAGAAGAAAACAGGCCATAACTCAGAAAGTGAATGGCGGCTCATATTACGACAGGATTTCTACTTAAAAATCCTGTTACTGTCAATTCATTTTAAATAAAACTTATATGTTTTTTCAGTTCTACTTGCCACTAGACAACAAACACGGAAAACGGATGACTTCAGAGGGGTATTATTACCCATGAAAGACCTTCCATTGTCATTATTACACAGTTTCACGACCCACCCAAGACACTAATAGCGACATCCCTTCAGCTGTACTTACCTGCTCCTGGTAACC
>JAUVLX010000263.1 GCA_030600525.1 Desulfobulbus sp.
GAAAGTATGACGCACCCCATGTCTCTCGAAGAAATTTTAACCACACAAAAGGCCGCTTGAAACATCAACGCTGGGGAGAGTTGGGATCGTAAACACAAAATTGAATGGTATGAGCCCAGTGCATCCTTTTAAAAAACCACAACCTGTTGTTGATTGCCACGGTAGACTGCCAGTTGAGGCCGTTGGTTAACAACGACCGTTTGACATAACAGGAAACACTCCACGCCCTTCCTCAGACAACAACCAAGCTCGTTTACCGAAAAGGCTTTATTTTTCTCCGTCATTTCAGCTACAAAACAGACGCGCTGACTTGACTAGCCCCACTTAGCAACCTAACATATTACTATAAAGTAAATAATAGATTGAGAAAGACAAAGCCAAACCTGTCGTGAGGCAGGGGCGGAAAGCCTAGGATCTTTTCAAGAAAGCCGGGTTGTCTTTAACAAGGCAATCCGGCTTTTTTTATTGCTGAGCAAACTTCGACAAAAGCGACATATGGGCAACTCACCATCAATACCAATACATTAGGGAGATAAATAATGGCACTCTATGCATTTGATGGTACGTGGAATGAAGACGAAAAAGGCGAAGGGAAAGATACAAATGTCATTAAATTTTACAATGCCTTCCAAGGACCTAAATTTTACCTTGAAGGCGTGGGTACTCGCCTAGGTTTTATCGGCAAGATTCTTGGCGGGGTGATCGGCGCAGGCGGATGGTTTCGTATTAAAGAAGCCATGGACGAGCTGGAAAAAAACGTCACCAAAGGAGATAAAATTGTCGACATCATTGGATTTAGCCGTGGTGCTGCTTTAGCACTGCATTTTGCAAACGAAGCTGCAAAAGAAATACCGGGTGCTCAAATCCGTTTTCTGGGCCTATGGGATGTGGTTGCGTCTTTTGGGCTTCCAGGAAATGATATAAATATCGGCTGGGATCTCAGCCTACCTGGAAGCGTAGAACACTGCTACCACGCCATGGCATTGGATGAACGAAGAGGTAACTTTAAGCCAACCAGAGTTACACCCTCAAAAAAGGGAGATTCAACTGCTGGACGACTCGAAGAGGTTTGGTTTCGAGGTGTACACTCAGATGTCGGGGGAGGGATGAGTATTGGCCTTTCAACTATTGGCCTATGCTGGATGATGCATAGAGCAATTGCCTGTGGACTACCGATAGCGACTGGTGAACTCGAACAATTTAAACAAATGCGGGATACTCAGGCCTCAATCTCGAAAAATCTTGATCCCATACCTGACCCTATGCGCAAGATCGAGACGACCGATAAAGTTCACGAATCAGTTCAACCTCGAGGGAACGAAGGTGGCATAGAGCATAACGATCCGCCAACCGGTCTGACAGTTGTGAGCGATTAATTCTTACAAAAATTAAGCTCCATCCCGGAAGACGATGTGAAGAGTACGTTTTTCCCAGCCCATATTTTTGAACCTGTTCCCTGCCCCTCTTCTTTATGGAGAAATGATTATGAAATTTAAAAGCAAGGGTCAACCGTTAGACGATGATGGAATGGATAAAGTATGTAACACATTGGGTGTTTCTGAATCTGAAATATGGGCAATACTGACGGTAGAGACTCGCGGGTTCGGTTTTTTCCGCGACCGAAGCCCGCAAATACTCTTCGAACGGCATATTTTTCACAGACAGACAAACGGGCTTTACGATGAAGGGAATGCAGATATCAGCCATAAAAATCCTGGTGGCTACAGAGGGGGATCACGGGAATACGCCCGTTTAAAAAGAGCAATTAAACTGGACCAGGACGCGGCACTAAAAAGTGCCTCCTGGGGTATAGGCCAAGTCATGGGCGTCAATCATGATGTTGCGGGATTCCCTACTGTCAAAGCCTTGGTGCAAGGGATGGTCAAAAATGAAAATGAGCAACTCTTGGCTATGGCCCATTTCATTAAAGGAAACAACCTTGCAGGGGTACTACAGCGCAACAATTGGGTATCTTTTGCACGCGGCTATAACGGGCGAGACTTTAAGAAAAATGAATATGACACGAGATTGGCCGCTGCCCATGCAAAATACAAGATTATACTCCCGGATCTGTCCCTTCGTTCAGGCCAGGCAGCACTGCAATATCTTGGTTTTAACCCAGGACCGATTGACGGCTTACGAGGCCGCCGAACACGTTCTGCGATCATACAGTTTCAGGAACAATCAGACTTAACCGAAACAGGTGAACTGGACCAAAATACTGAAGACAAACTGACAGAAAGCGCTTTTATGGATTAGTTTTTTCAGAACCTCCGAAAATAAGACCAGCGGCAAGACACTGCCCCCAACGAGGCCCCTCCATAAATGGTATTTAGGCTTGGTAGCGGCGTTATGCTTAAAACTTTACCCTTAGATCCTGCGCTTACATGCTCTCGAACTAAAATCCTCATTTCTGTATAGACACCAGCCAAAAAAATAACCAAAAACTTGCCACCTCATTTCCGGCTTTCTTCAGCAATCTGCCGCATCTGCTGGAGCAGCAAATCACGCATTTTCCGTGCAGCTTCGGAGGCTGACCAGCCATTACCTGCACTGGCAACACGAAAAAAATGCTCACCAATCCTCCGCTCATCTTTATTCCAGTAGGCGGTAACGCCTTCTTTCCCGGTATCTGCAGCAACCTCTTGCTGGCCTGCATCATAGTCGCGCCTGCCATGGGACCAGTTGATAATATGTCCATAGAACAACAGGCTTCTATCCAAAAGGATATAGAGTAACTGGCTATTAGTGACAGGACCTATACGCAGTTGCTCGCCTCCAATATGCATACCAAGCAATTTTATTCCAGAAAGCCATTTTTTTCCCTTAAATGCTGTCCCTACTGCCCCAAACAACCCTCCCAAGGTAGAAAAAATACCGAACGAGATACCGGCTGCAGCCAGATCCAAACCTGCGCCCAAGGCAGCCCCGCTCATTGCCCCTGCAAGGATAATCTGCTTGTCGGTTAAGCCGAGAAACTCCCAGGTGGTTTTGCTGAAGAGATCTTTTTCCAAGATTGAATGCTCTGGCAAGTCAATATTAAAGATATTATGCTTGAACAAGCTCCGGATAGCCTTATGGGCTCGGTGCTCTTTATGGGTAACCAGCACCTGATATTCCTGCCACATTTGCCGACATACAACCTGCTGATTTTCCTTTTCACAGGGAACGGTTTTATGATACGCCAATGCTTCGCCGATAAAACCAAGCAGGATATCGACACTCTGTTCGCTCCGTGCCTTCCAGTCAGTTTTAAACGCCTCGACCACCCCACGCAGGGCAGGTTCCCACTGCTGATCAATTGCCTTCAGACTTTCCAACAGCTCAATCCGCTGAATGTAGGTGGCTCTGCTGGAATTAAAGACACGGATGGCATTAAAGTGTTTACGAAACTCTGATTGCCACTGGCTGAGGTAGGCTGTATCGTCCTCCTTACTGTTTATAACCGCCATCCTCGGAGCCCCACTGAGGCGAAGGATTTCCATTTCAGCACGATCCATATTACGCACCGGGCGGGAGCCATCAACCACGAAAATAACTCCTGCTCCGTCGGCAACAGGTCCTAGCAATTCACAATCATCTCGGAATGCAGGATCATCGGCATGAGCCTCGATAAAGGAGGCTATCATCTGTTCATCCGTTCCCTGGTAGCCCTGCATCCACTGCAGCGTTTTGCGAGGGTTTTGAAACCCTGGCGTATCGACAAAACGGATGATCTCACGTCCATCCACCATTACAGGAAAATACTGACAAGTAACGGTTTCCCCTGGAATGGGGCTGACACGCACCGAATCATCTTCTGCCAGGGTGGAAAGCACTGACGACTTGCCTTCATTAGGGTGCCCGATGATGGCAAATTCAGGAATATGGTTTAGTTTTTTCATCGTATCAATGATATGACTGCTAGAGCAGGATCAGCAAGTGGTCTTATTTTCATCGCCCAGATGGCGAGCTGTTCTTTATTGGCAGGGGTAAGTACTTCATCGGCCTCAGGCTTACCAATCAGGCCAATCACGATCTCCGTTTCTGCGCCTACTGCCTGTCGAATATCGCGAATCATAGATAATATTTCCTCTATAGGCGGTTGCCATGCTTCCTGCAACAAGGTGATACCAGCAACCTCCTTTGCCTTTGCTTTCTCTGCAAGTACACCAAGAAGTTGTTCATCACTGCAATCCAGATCATCAAACCGCATGACGTCCACGGCTTTTTTGGCTCCATCCCCGGCAAGAAGCGATGTCAGCCGGGCAAGAGGTAAAATACCATGCAGTTCATCGGGAATCAGCAGCCAGGTGACTTCCTTCCTGGCACCATCTACCGGCAGACCCTCTTTCTCCTCTTCACGCTCTTGGACACCTAACGGTTCTCTTGTCTTTCTGGTACGATTCTTATCTCCTGCGGTTTCCACTGTCGGGGTTACCATTCGTCGTACCAGACGACGTAGCTCTGGTTCTTCTGTGGATGGAACCCTCTGCAGGAGACGATTCCTGGAAAATATCCCAAAAATCATCATAGCAACACGAGGAAGCAGACCATAAAACAAGACAGAACAACACAAAAAGGGCCACCAGGAAACAAGATCTACGGTCGCCAGACTGTACATACCGTCTTTGAGCACTATCCGGCTCCCTTCAATTGCTTCAAGAGTAGGATAGGCGAGATGTTCGGGTAACACCCAACTCCAAGGCAATGCAACCCAGCGAACCGCCTCAGCAATAAATATTTCCTGCACTTGCAACGTTGATTGCCAGCCAAAGGCAGTGTCAGCAACAAAAACCTTGCCCAGAGTTGCTCCGATGACACCGCAATTAAAGCCTATCCCTGCAAGCTGCAACAGTAAAAAAACTGACCAGAGAAAAAATGGGGCCAAAGATGCCTGCTCCTTGATCTGGTTACGAAATAGATTTAGAGCTCGCTGCTTGGTACCAGAGCGTTTTCGGTAAACCAATTGCTGCAGTTTACCCATCAACAAAAAACTCAACCTGCCCAGCAGTATCCCCAATAACGAGGCTGGTAACTGACGTTTCCTGAGTTTTCTCCAGCACAGGGTTAACAGTTGTCCAGTGAACAGTAATAGCTGCAACAGGACAAAGACCGCAAAATATCCGGTTACATTGACCGGAGCCTGCCCTGAATAAACTAAAAAAGGGATGGTCATACTGATACCACTGAGCATACCGATGCCTAAAGCGATCCCCTTGGCTCCAAAAAATACATCCTGCCAGATTTTACCGGGTAAAATCTGCTCATCGCCGTCT
>JAUVLX010000231.1 GCA_030600525.1 Desulfobulbus sp.
GAAAGGCACGTTCTGCATATTCTTTGCTTGGGTAGCGAAAACCAAAAAAGCGATGAAATGAAGTATCATCTGTTATCCAGGCAATGGTGAAATACCCCAGAGGAGTTTTGTTATCTCCTCTCCGCCTGTCGCTATCCGTGCCATAACGACCAATTGCAATATTAGAAAAGGTGAGCGTTTCCTGGTCACCTTGCATGACCTTCAAGGTAAGCGCTTTGGTGTCTATGAGAATCCGAATCATACCTTGGCCACCACTAACCAGTGAGGTCTGCAGAATCCATATAACAGCAACACATAAGCTGACAGACAGGAAAAAAATTACGGGTCGTTTGGTACACATTAGCAGGGACATATATCGACAAGTATCCTGAATGCTGTATCATTCCCTCAATTTCAGATTCACCCGCGAAGAGAGTGCAAGTTATATTTACAGGATGAACCGAAGTTTTTACGACGCTATCAAAATTGCGTATAAATCTCCAACAACTATATCGCACCCACGGTCTAAATGCAAAAGAACTGACAAAATATCAGCCGGTTAACAAAGATTGGCCAGGCAACTACAGCCCTACTGGAATAATGGGATACAATTCTCTGACTATATAGCGTTTTAAACAACGGTGTATCCCTTTCACGGATTTTTCATCCGCCGTTCTACGGGCAATTTAATCTTGTGTTCGTGGGTCACTTCTCATCCGAACTATTGCGATAGTTCAGAGTGCATTGTTCGCTGCGCGATTACCTCCCCGATTAAGACGGTGCCGAACAAGTTTCCCCGAAGAAGCTTCTAACGGATTGATACCACATTAAAATGCTACCGCAGAACTCAAGAAGCGCGAAGCCTTTTAAGTGGACCCAAAATGCCAATGTGATCCTCGAAAAAGTAAAAAGAGCAAAGCAATATTTAAATAACGAGACTAACCAAACAGGACACTAGGTTTGATTTAAAAATCTTATTTTCATTGATTGTGGGCTGCTACACCTACTTACCCTTCATACAAACCACCATCAAAACTATCTGATGTGGCCCTCTTATTTATAACTCTCAATAGCAAAAATATGAAAAGCTGCATAAGGTTATGCTATAAATAAGTAGTTATGTAATTATTCTATTGGTATTCCGAAATTACAGATTACCTTTTACTAGCGCTTTTTGCGAAACCAAGCCTATGTATCAGCCCAAAACACTACACCAACGGACCGTGGTGTTTATTATATTGCCCATTTTCCTCTTTCTCGGCCTAACTGGTTTTTTGGGTTTTATTGCTGTCCGTAACGTTCTGATCGAACAGTGGGGAGAGACTGCACTGGCCCAGCTGGAAAAAGCGGCACATAATATTGACATGCAGCTTAAGCGACCGAAACTAATGCTTTCTTTTCTCAACGGCATGTCAAAAAAAGATTTCGACAGCGGAGTTCATGAATTCATTGTTGCTCGATTGCAACAGATTCAAGGTGTTGCTGAGATTAATGCCGAGTGGCCACGTGAAATGGAAAGCCAGGGGCTCAGAATGAGACGGCATATATTACGCAGGACAGATGGCAAAAGTTATACAGGTAAGGCCTTGGGGGTGACGCCCCCTCTCTATGAAGTAGAGTTTGAGCAAAAAAATGTCCGGCTCAGTACCCGACTGATAAATATGAAAGATGAAGTTATCGGTAATATAGAGATAGAACTTGATTTTGAACAACTCATTGCGCAGACAATTCAATCTAAATGGTGGAATATCTATAAGGCATATATTGTTGATCAAGATGGCCATATTCTCGCTCAAACAGTGAATAGCAAAGAACATCCTTCCATCAACTCCAGCCAACGGTTTGGCCGTTCTAACGCACTTGAAAAAAAGACATTTGCCGCTTTGTTAACGGATGAGTCTGGTATTGTGTTTGGTGAAGGTAATCCTCCAGAGGAGATCAGCGGATTTTACCGACTCAGTGAAGCCCCCTGGACGATGGTGATTATCACTCCAGGTGAAAGGGTACTGCAGCCGCTCATAAATTTCCGCCTCGCATATATTATTACCGCCCTGTCCTGTATAACTATTTTGCTGTGGTTTATCCGCTCCAGCTTTAAACAAACCACACAATCCATCAAACAGGTTTCAACAGCAGCAGACGAGCTGGCAAACGGAAAATTCAGTAAACCATTTGAGGTTTCTACAAAAGATGAAGTCGGTGATTTACTTCATAGTTTTAATCGCATGACCTCTCAGCTCCAACGAGGAATGCAGCTCCAAAAAGCCATGGAAATTGCACAAGAAGTGCAGATGACGCTTTTACCACAAAACGATTACTCGGACAAAGGAATAACTGCCAGCGGTGTAAGTCTTTACTGTGACGAAACAGGAGGAGATTACTTTGATTTTATCGAATCAGAAACACATCCAGGGAAACTCCATGTAGCTGTCGGTGATGTAGTTGGCCATGGTCTAGGTGCTGCACTACTCATGGCAACTCTCAGAGCCCTCTTACGTGTTCGGGTACAGAAGCCAGGCTCAGCAGCAGAGCGTATTAACGATGTTAATCGATATCTCTGCTGGGACACATTGCAATACGGTAATTTTTCTTCACTGTTTTACCTTGAAATTGAGCCGGGCCTTAACACTGTTCAATGGATTCGGGCCGGACATGAGCCAGCTCTGCTCTTTACACCTGCAAACGCTACCTTTACTGAACTGCAGGGAGCAGGATTAGTGCTCGGCCTTGATCCTGACATCCAATACAATTGTAACACGTTACAATTGACGCACCAAAGGCATCTCCTCATTATTGGGAGTGATGGAGTGTGGGAACAGGAAAATGAACAGCAGGAACAATTTGGCAAAGAAAGGGTAAAAGAGATTATCCAAAATTACCATCAGTCCCAACCTGCTCAAATAATACAGCAAATAACAGAGAAGGTTACGCTGTTCCGAGGAAATACTGAACAGGCGGATGATATTACACTGGTGGTTATTGCATTTGAGTCAGACTCTTTGGCCAATAGTCTCTCATCGCCCTCAACGATGTCAACAAACAAAAGCGGCAAAACGTGAAAGCTAAAACCCAACCAACAGACAAGCCGGTAACTCAAAAAAGCTTGTTTTTCTGGGCGTTTCATAACAATCTCAAGTGGCAGCTGTTGTTACTCTTGTTGATAGCGATAATGGTGATTGCGAGAGTCATACCCTTGGAGATGCAAAAAAGGATCGTCAACGAGGCAATAGTTCTCAAACTATTCGACCAATTATTACTTTATTGCACCATTTACCTTCTTGCCGTCACAGTTACAGGTGCAAGTAAACTGTGTGTCAATTTTCTCCAGGCAAGAATCGGTGAACGGGCCATGTTCTCTATGAGGAAGGAGCTCTATAGCCATATTATCTCTCTACCGCTTCTTTTTTTTCGTAACACCCAACCTGGTGTAGTAGTAGCCTCCCTTATGACCGAACTGGCATCAGCCGGTACCTTTGCCGGAATGGCACTGGCGGCCCCTGTATCCAATATACTGACGTTACTCGCCTTTGCCGGTTATTTGCTCTGGCTGCACCCGCAACTTGCTCTTTCCATCCTTGCCATTTATCCAATTGTGGTCATTTTAGTTCCTTACCTGCAGAAAAAAGCCAACCGACTCAATAAAAAGAGAGTGGATCAATCCCGGCTGGTTGCAAGTCAGATCACGGAATCGATTACTGGCATACATGAAATCAATGTTCATGGTGCTTCTTCCGTTGAAAAACAAAAGTTTAACCAACTTATTGAACGTCTCCGGTCCATACGACTTAAGTGGTCTTTATTTCGTTTTGGTATCAAATCGGTAAACAACTATTTTGTCAATCTTGGTCCCTTTATCGTTTTCATCTTTGGGGGCTATTTGGTCATGAACGGGCAGCTTGCACTTGGCTCAATGGTTGCCTTTCTTTCTGCTCAGGAAAAACTCTATGACCCCTGGAAAGAGCTCATTGAATTTTATCAAGTATATCAGGATGCTTCTGTACGATATCAACGAACCATGAAGTCCTTTGATGTTCCCCCTGTGCCTCTACTTACGGGAGACGGAAAGGACTCTGTTTCCATTGATGGTGCTTTGGAGTTGTCCGATGTTGGGTACACCATTGCAGAAGGAAAAGCACTGTTGCAACAGGTGAGCTTCTCATTACAACCGGGGCAGCATCTCGCTTTGGTAGGTTTTTCCGGCAGCGGTAAGTCTACACTCGTACAATGCATTGCCAAAATGTTTGATTATACCAGCGGTTCCATACAGCTTGACGGAATCGAGATAAAGAACATGCAGAAAGATGAGCTTATCGGTCACATGGGATATATCTCTCAGAATCCGTTTATTTTTTCAGGTAGCGTCATCGATAATCTTCTCTATGCACACCGTTCCGCTCATATTAATTACAGTATTGAGAAGGAAACATATCACCCACCTTCCCTTGACCACCTCATTCTTAGCCTGCAACAGGCAGGTTTTTTTGTTGATGTCATTCGGTTCGGCCTTGAGACAGTATATGAACATTCACCCACCGCTGTTACCTCAAAAATTATTACCATGCGGGAAAATTTTAAAAACAATTTCGGCTCAACCCTTGAATGTTACATTGAATTCTACGACTATAATGCCTATCTACAATATTCAAATATCCTGGAAAATTTAACGTTTTCCGTATCGCGGGATCCTGAAAATACCATTAACGCTCTTTTCACTCACACGTTCTTTATAGATTTCCTTAGCAAACACAACCTCATCAGCCCCTTACTGACCTTGGGGACACAAATAGCAAAACAATCTGTCGAGTATTACCTGACACCTGGGAATAAAGAAAAAGCCACCCTGGCTACGCCGATCGCTGTTGGTAATGCATCAAAATATGCGTCACTTTTCAGTCGACTAGATACAACTCCGAACTATGAACTTTCTCATGAAGAGCAGTGCCTTCTCCTCAAACCGGCATTGTTATATAAAGCAGGTATTCAATCTTCTTTTTCAATGCCACCTGGCCTTACAACCAGTATCCTCGCTGCCAGGTCGTATTGGACGCAGTTAAGCGATAAAGAATATACCCGTTTACTTACTCCCCTGAAAAACGATGAACCTCTTCAGGGGCAATCAGTTTTTAATAACATTCTTTTTGGCAAGATGAAGACCGATGAATCGTTGCCCAACGAAAAGGTGAACCAGGCAATCATCCGTTTGTTAATAGAGGAAGATTGCCTGGAAGATGTTGCCGAAGCTGGAATGCAGTATAATGTTGGCAATATGGGCGACAATTTATCAGGCGGCCAAAGACAAAAACTTGCCATTGCCAGAGTTCTGTTGAAAAAGCCAAAAGTGATCCTCATGGATGAGGCAACCTCAGCTCTGGACAACACATCACAGGCAAGGATCCAACGGCTTATAGAGAGGTGGAAAGGGGAACGAACGGTTATTGCAGTTGTACATCGACTGGATACAATCAAGCATTTTGATGCTGTCGGTGTAATGAAATCCGGTAAAATGGTTGAATATGGTACGTATGAAGAATTGATGGGTTGTAAGGGCGGGTTATACGAACTTGTGACCGGGAAAAAGGCACAGGAATGAACGTAAACCCTATTGCGACAGGAGTGTCTGTTCAGAAACGAAGCGTTTGGGTTGCGATCGGTAAAAAAAACCGTTTTGGGATAGATACGAGAAAAGGTAGTGGGTGGATACTATTAACAGCATGAAAGCACACTTCCTTTTGGATTCATCAGACAAAACTTTCGAGGCATTTCGAATGCAATGCGAAAACTTGGCTGAAACCTGGAATATTTCTCACAGAACAATTTCGGAAATAATTCTGATAATCGAAGAGCTTTATACC
>JAUVLX010000228.1 GCA_030600525.1 Desulfobulbus sp.
CTTGGTACTGTCAACTCAGACCCCTGAACATTCCAGTGTCATCATTGCCAACCTGCCTGAGGATAAACGGGCAGATGTCATCTACCGGATTGCCACCCTGGATAGCGTTTCACCAAGTGTCATCAACCAGATAGAAGATGCACTCAACAAGGAAATAGGTGTTGTGGTCAGTCAACAGGACCAACGCCAGGTCGGCGGCATCCCCAAGGTTGTGGAGATACTCGACAACCTGACCGACAACATGGACGTCGACATTTTAGATAACCTGGAAGAGGTAGACCCGGACATGGTGGAAGACATCAGAAAACTGATGTTTACCTTTGAAGACCTCAGTGTACTCGATGGCCGCTCCATGCAGATGATCCTCAGGGAAATCAACAACGACTCACTGACCCTGGCTCTGAAGACAGCTTCCGATGAAATCAAGGAAAAAATCTTTTCCAACATGTCAGCACGCGCAGCAGACATGATCAAAGACGACCTGGATGCGCTTGGACCAGTCCGCCTCTCAGAGGTTGAAGCTATGCAGCAGACAATCGTTAAGATAGCTCTGAAGCTCGAAGAGGAAGGTAAACTTGTCCTTGGTAGAGGAGGCGGAGATGAACTCGTCTAAGATTTTCAAGGAGGATCCATCTTTTGTGCCGACAACGCTTGTTCAGGAAATAATTATTGAGCAAACACCTCGCACTGAGGCCACAAAGACACCTCCTGAAATCGAGCACGATACCGGCCAACCGTCTATAGAAGAAGAACAAACAGTACTGCCTCCAGAGCTGGCCTCGGAGCCTGAACCTGATATTGATATCCAGGCACTCCAACAGGAGGCCTATGATCAGGGAGTAGCGGATTGTTCTGCCAACCAGCAGCAGGAAATGGAGTTGGCCATTAATGCCTTTCACCTGGCATGTCAAAAAATAGACACACTGCGCCAGTCCCTGCTTGAACGATACCGAAGCGATATTATCAATACCGTTATCGGTCTCTCCCAAAAAGTAATTGACCAAGAACTGGTGACCAACAGAAACGTTGTAGCCAAGACGCTGGAAAACGCATTGCAGCAAGCCATTGCCTGTGATGAATTCATAGTGACAGTTCATCCCGATGACCTGAATGCGGTCGAACATACCAAGCCTGAAATCATGACCAGAATCCATGGCCTGAAAAACATCATCATTCAAACCGATCAGGAGGTGACTCGGGGTGGATGTCTTATCGAATCCAAAACCTGTTCTGTGGATGCCACCATTACAACCCAACTTGAAAGTGCACAGGAATTTCTTGAAGAAAACACATTATCCTTTAGTGAAGATGGTGACACACCTGCCCCGCCACCAGTTGAACAAACAAAAGCTCCCTGACCTTGCTCTGTTTTTTTAAGAGCTATCAACCCCGTATACAAATAAAGAGTAGCGCCACCCACCCCCGAAAAGGAGACATACCAGGCCATGCCTTTTCCAGACAGTACCTTGCTTGACAGCTTTTCACCAATTAGAGTGTACGGTAAAGTACAACGTATCGTCGGCCTGGTTGTAGAAGGCTCCTGTCCGCATTCATCCATTGGCTCCCTTTGCGAAATTTTACCAATGCAGGGCGGTGAACCGGTAGCTGCAGAAATTGTCGGCTACAATAATGATCGAGCCCAACTGATGGCCTTGGGAGAACTCAGGGGATTAAGACCTGGATGCCTGATCAGAGTAAAAAAAGAGCAGGCTACTGTAGGAGTCGGGGACGATCTCCTAGGCAGGGTAATTGATGGCATGGAAAACCCGATTGATGATGGCCCTCCTTTGCACCTGCCGCACGAACAGCCTTTATACGCCCTGCCCCCCGGCCCCATGATGCGCGATACCATTAATCAACCGTTGGATTTAGGTATTAGAGCCATCAACGGTATGCTTACCTGTGGTGTCGGGCAACGGATGGGCATCATGGCAGGCTCAGGTGTCGGAAAAAGTGTTCTTCTCGGCATGATGGCAAAGTATGCCACGGCCGATGTAAACATCATTGCCCTTATTGGCGAAAGGGGCAGAGAAGTTCGCGAATTCATTGAACGCGATCTCGGTAAAGAGGGCCTTAGCAGGTCTGTCATTATTGCAGTTACCTCCGACCACTCTCCTCTTCTCCGGATGCGAGGCGCCTATCTAGCCACTGCCATTGCCGAATTTTTCTGTAAGCAAGGCAAAAATGTGCTGTTGATGATGGACTCGGTGACTCGCTTTGCCATGGCTATGAGAGAAATAGGCTTATCAATTGGAGAACCACCCACCACTAAAGGATATACACCTTCAGTTTTTGCTACCCTCCCTAAACTGCTGGAACGAGCAGGAAAATTTAAAGAACAAGGCTCAATCACCGGCCTCTACACCGTTCTTGTAGATGGTGACGACCTGACTGAACCGGTAGCAGATGCTGTTCGATCCATCCTGGATGGTCACATTGTACTTTCACGGAGCATGGCTGCTAAAAATCACTACCCAGCAATTGACGTCATGATGTCCACCAGCCGTGTTATGCGAGACATAGTAAGTCCCAGGCACATGGAACTGGCAGGAAAAACAAGAAACGTAATGGCAACATACCAAGAGTCTGAGGACCTGATAAACATAGGTGCCTATGCTGCAGGCAGTAATCCAAAAATCGATTATGCTATCTCCCGTATTGATGGCATCAATCAGTTCCTTACCCAGGGGATAAATGAGTCAGCTCCTCTTGAAGCATCCATTGCTGGTATGGGATCCCTGGTCAGTGACCGTGAGGGAAAAGAGCGACGACGCCCTGGGCGCAGAGCCAAAGACAGAAGAAGAGATGCTACGGAATAAGTAACTTGTTCAGTAGCACCCCACGGAGCCTGCGCTTACCTCTGCGCACGATCAGGCAGAAAAATTGAGCATTACTCTAGTTATCCAGCCTGCTTGTACGCATCAGGAGCACTGCTGAACAGTTACAGATTGAGGTTAAGGCAAGGTTATTTGTATTCGTTGAATAGTTACCAGAATAATACCCAATACCTCCTGAACAAAGCAGAACTGCCAACTAAAAAACATGCAGCCTTTTAAACTTGATGCCGTTATCAAATTTCGCAAACAGCTTGAGGATACTGCCAGACAAAATCTCTTTACAGCACGTGAAGAAGAGGCAGCTGCACAGACTGTTCTCACCAGGCAACAACAAGACCTTGACCATCTGTACCTCAGCCTGCAACAAGAAAAAGAACAGGGCACCACCGCGCCTCGCCTCATCATGTTGGAAAATCGAATCGCTCTTGTCAAGGAACAGATCTCAACTGCCAGGGAAGTGATAGAAAAAGCCCAGATAGAAGTAGAAAGCAAAAGAAAAGCCCTCCTTAAAACAAGTCAAGACAGACAAGTAATCGAAAAAATGAAAGAAAAACAAAACAATGCCTACAAACAACATCTCAATAAAAAAGAACTCGCCATGCTCGATGAACTGGCTGTCCTGTTTCACAAAAGATGAAAAAGGGTACAGGGAACTGAAAATATGAAAAAGATGCGACTTGTTATTTTTTGCTCGTTATTTACCCTCTTCTTTACCGGTATTGCTTCAACAGTCATAGGAGCCGACCAGAAAGATCAGCCTTCTGTGAAAACTGGAAAAAACTATAGGTCAGTTGAAGAAAGACGATTGCTGGTAGCACTGCAAGAGGAACGGACTAACCTGAAGAATGAAAGAGAAGAAGTTGCAAAGAAAAAAAAGACCCTAAAGAGATTACAGGAAGAGGTCGATAAGAAACTAGAAGAGCTGAAACAACAACGAATCGGACTTGAAAAATTGCTCGCTGAAAAGGATGTTCAGGAGCTGCAAAGAATCCGGGAGCTAAGCAAGATGTATGAAAAAATGGGCGCTGATAAGGCAGCCCGTGTTTTCGGCACCCTGGAACAAGATCTCGCGGTTGCAATACTGGCTAAAATGAAGACAAAAGCTGCAGCAAAAATCCTTAATAACATGGATCGTGAAAAGGCCGCTGCTCTGACGACTGCTTTTTCAACTTTGGAGACACCATAGGAACCATGCATCCCCTCCCTTCAACACCAGGTGACTTTCTCGCACCGGCACCAACTGGCAACCAGCCAACGGGTTCGCCTCCTGTCGGAGAGGAAAGTTTTTCAAAGCACCTTGCCAATGAAACGGCACGAGAGGCGACAAGCGATACCGAATCAGCTCTTTCATATGGGAGAGAATTGGTAGGTAACGCCCCCGAACTAGACCAAATAGCACCACCCTTACTAAACCAGATAGTAGCAGAGGCTGAACCACAATCGCGCATAGTTCAGAATAGCGCCGCCAGCACAACCGATCCAATAGTGGAAACCCAACAGTCACAGCTGGTAAATGTACCTGGAGAAAAAAACAAAAACGCGTCACCCCTGATGGTATTGCTTGATAAACTTTCGGCCCAGCAAATCACCCCTCATCCCCTTACAGGTAATGCCGAATCCAGTTCACCCAACATTGCAACCGTGAAAGGTGTCGTCCCTGCAGAGGTAATGGGCCAGCAAAAGCAACCTTCCGCCCTCCAGCAACAATTAGCTGCACTTTCCGAAATTTTAACACCGGTGGAGCCTGCTACAAATGCCCTTCAATCAAGCAGCCTTAAAACTAACGTCCCTCAATTTACACAACAGGGAGCACAAAGCGCGATTGCAGGAACCGTCCAACTTATGCCAGGTAACCAAAGTTCCCCTTCAGTGACAGTGGAACAATGGAGTGCAACCTTCAAACCGGTTCAAGCGCAACCAGTGCACATGGAAAACACAGCCGTGGTATCACCAACGCCCCTAGGTGAAAATGTTATAAAAACTGAAAGCGGACAAACCATCACTATTTACCAATCCAGTGACAACGAAGAGATGGCCGTAGCAACTCCACTAGCTGCCCGTCCATCGATTGTCGACCAAAGTGGTCAACGACAGGACGCCAACAGTAATTACCTTCATTCCAACCTGCCCAACAATACGGCCAAAGCTGCTTTTGGTGCAGAAGGCGACCAACATGCAAAAAACGGTGGAGAGCAACAACCTGATCCCAAAAATTTATCCACCGCAAGTGAAATGGGGACAGAACCTCGCCTCAGTAGAGAAACCGCTCCTGTAACGTTTACGCTTGACAGCGTGGTTCCTACCATTTCAACACCGACGTCACCATCAACTCCCCCAGGAGCAGGTCTCATGAAACTGCCTTCCGGAGCAACGTTTCCCGAAAGTGCGGTGGTTGACCAGGTTATTAATAATTTTTCTGGTGCCAAAAAACTTGAATCAGGCTCTATCCGTCTCCAATTGCACCCACAGGAACTAGGGGAATTACGAATGGAGATAGAGGTAAAGCAGGATAATGTCAAGGCCCATATAACAGCGCAAAATCCTCAGGCACAGGAAGCGCTGGAGCGACACCTACCACGACTGCGGGAAACACTGGAACAACAGGGGCTGCACCTCAATGAGGTGGAAATTACCGTAGCAGCCGGTGACCAGTCCAATGGAAACCACTTTCAACAAAATAGCGCCCGGCACCAATTGGGTAAAAGTTACAGGCTCGATAACATTCCAACCACTGGTCTTGCCCCCATTGCAGGCGAAGAATCCATACCTGCCAATGAGAGTAAACAGGGTTTAAGCGTTATGGTATAAAAGAGGAAAACCACTATGGCCGATATCGGATCCATTACCCAACAAAATACATCCTCAGCAACAGCAGGGAAGACTACAACGGAAAAGAATTCTCTTGGCCAGGAAGATTTCCTGAAACTGTTGGTCGCCCAATTACAGCACCAAGATCCGCTAAACCCAACAGATGCTACTGAATTCACGGCCCAACTAGCACAATACAGTCAGCTTGAGCAACTCTTTAACCTCAATTCGGCCATGGAT
>JAUVLX010000030.1 GCA_030600525.1 Desulfobulbus sp.
GAGAAAATGGCGGAGATTCGTTTGCAGGATTTTGAGCAGGTAGAGAGCGACAGCGGAACTTTTGAAGAGGGGTTTAGCGAATTTTCGTGGAGTACTGAAGTGTTACAAGTCTTAGAAGATGATATCGCTATCCCGGACACAGACGGGATGTTGAAGCAGGTTATTTTAACAGTTGCCCTTGTTGAAGATGAAAGGCAGCATCTTCTGGTGCAGACAACGGTCTTTAAAAAAATTGTTCCCGGTGATCAGAATCAATAACAGAGGCTTCACCTTACTGGAAGTAATGCTTGCCGTATCAATCCTGGCAGTGGTGAGTTCCATGGTCGGATTTGCTTTGAGCAGCACCGTGACCCTGTTATCTATAACTGGAAACCAGAAAGATATTTATCGGCAGGCACGAATTACCCTGGATAGGATGAGGGATGATTTGACTGCTACCATTGCCGACGGAGAGGTTGGGTTTGTAGGGACGAAAACTGAGATCAACGGCCAGCAGGCAGACAGTGTTGTTTTTAGCTCCATGGCCCACCTGGTTTTTGATGGTGGACGATCAGAAAAAGGGAGTACCACCATCTCCTATAAGGTAGTAGAAGATGAAAATGATCCGGGCTCATTGAAGCTGCTCAGGTCTGACAGCCTTTCAGTGTTTGCTGTGGATGATCGCGATAAAGAGGCGTACACCTTGTGCGCCAATCTTCGTTCTCTGCAATTGACCTATGTGGATTCAGATGGTCAAAAAAATGACACGTGGGAGAGCGTACCGGAGAACGATAACGAGCAGGAGCCTGTACTTCTGCCGGCAGCAGTTTTTATTACGTTGGAGTTCTGGCAGGACAGTGAGCACAAAACCGTTATCCCTTTTCGTTCAGGGGTATGGCTGCCCACTGGCAGTATAAGAGAGGAGGGAGACGGTGAGTAATAAGCATTTGCTCAAAAATCAAAAAGGTGTTGCCCTGCTGTTGGCCCTGTTGACCGTGAGTTTTTTGGTTACCATGACCCTGCAGCTACTAGTTGACGTCGACGGGCAGGTTGAAGATGCTGCGTTAGTTCAGAAAACGCTCGCTTTAGAAAATGCAGTGTATACGGGACTCAGTATTGTTCAGGCAGCCCTGTATAGTGATCAGCAGGCAAATACCTATGACTCCCTTCAAGATAGCTGGGCCACCATTGATGGGGAGCAGCTCGTTTCGCTGACAGATGATATTTCCCTTACATGCGTTGTGAATGATCTTTCCGGAAAATTGCAGATTCACGCTTTGTTAGTAAAGCCTGTACAAGCCGGTCAAGGTGGTAGTAATGGATCCGACAGTAAAAAACAACTTTCTGCTCAAGAACAGAGGGCGCAGGGTGAAAAGGTGGAACAATTTTGGAAGCGATTCTTGCTCTCCGGTAAATTTGCCATTGATGATGAGCAACAGGTGGCAGACTTGCTCGATGCCATTCGTGATTGGATCGATGAAGATGATGATGCCAGAGGAAATGGCGCGGAAAATGCATATTATCAATCACTTTCTCCTGGATATAGTTGTCGCAACGGCACGATGCTGACAGTAGAAGAGCTTTTGTTCGTAAAGGGTATGACACCTGAGCTTTTTTACGGTGACGAAGAACATGAAGGCATTGCAGAGTATATTGCCGTAGCCGGCGATGACGGCAAAATTAATTTGAATACAGCATCAGGAGTGGTTTTGGCCGCGCTGAATCCTGAGTTAGATGAGGAAATGATAAGCGACTTGAAGGTATACAGGGAAGAGCCGGATAACCGGGAACAGCTTGCAACCACATCCTGGTATAGGAATGTAAGCGGTTTTCCCGGGGATGTAACACTGGATGAAGCCTTGCTTACAATTACGGCTAATGCCTTTGCAATAAACCTTGTTGCTGAAAATGAGGATGCCAGGCGTGCTGGAAAAGGAGTGCTCCTGCGTGCGGAAAGCAAGGAGCAAACACTTCTCCACTGGCGGATTCAATAAATTGGGAAGTAAACGAGATAGAGATGAATAAGAAGTTCCTCGGTCTATATTACGGTGACGATTGCCTTACTGGTGTTGTGACAGAGCAACAGGGCAAGACCGTAGTGCTGGACTCAGGTGCTTCTATCCCGTCTTCCCTGGATGGTATTACAGCACCATCGGTGGAAGAACTTCTTGAAGAGCTTGGCTGGCAGGGTGGAGAATGTGTATGTGGGCTGTCGCTTGCTGCTGTGAGTGCGCGCAACTTGGAGCTGCCTTTTTCCGATAAAAAAAATATTACCCAGACTTTGCCATTTGAGCTGGAAGATCAATTGATCCAGCCCATGGAAGAGGTGGTCACTGATTTTAATGTACTTGGGACAACAGGTCAACGTAGCACTCTCCTCGCTTTTGCAGTTGAAAAAGTGATGGTGGGTGATGTCCTTGAAGGTCTCCAACAACATGGTGTCGATCCTGAGGTAGTTCTGCCTGCTGCGGTTGCCGTGGCAGAGTTTGTTGGGCACCATTTTAATAAAGGGTGGCATCTGGTTTTGGAGGCTGGCGATGTTGCGACCACTCTGTTACTTATCCATAATGGTACCTGTCAGTTTTGTCGTAAATTACCTGTTTTGTCGCAGATGATGCCAGGGGGAGGGGATGTCGACGAGTTTGGTGTTCAGTTAGGCGCGCTTCAGCAGACTATCGGGCGAACTATGGGTTTTTTGCGATCCATGGGCGTTCCGGTTGATAACATTGAGCAAACACTTGTAACTGGTGAATTCGTCGAACAGAGAGAGGTGCGAAGTGCCTTAGAGGTGCAGTTGGGTACGGTGGTGGAGCCTGTGGATCTCCCTTCTTTGGCGGGAATCAATGTTCCGGAAGAGCTAGGGCATATACCAAGGGGAGAGTTTGCCGCAGCCTTATGCCTCTCGTTGTATCGGCCTGGCAAAAACACCGGCTTTAATTTTCGACAGGGAGAGCTGGCACCTAAGAAGACAATTTTTACTTCCAGTAAACAGGTGGTTGCTGTAGTCGTAGCCGTCTTCGTCTGCATAGGTTGCCTTGTGGGCTACTATGCCCTGGAAAATAGAAGTTTGACTGCAAAGAGTAATGGATTGCGGCAGCAGATGGAGCAACTCTACCGGAAGCAGTTTGTCGGTGCTACTCGCATCCAGGATCCTTATGTGCAGATGAAGGTTGCCGTAAGGGAAATGGAGTCTTCCGAAACCAACATGCCCGTCTATGCCGATCAGCAAAGGATCTTGGGTTTGCTGGCAGATATCTCGTTACGTATCCCTGATACTTTGTCACTCCAGGTCTCTAGAATGGTGATAGACCAAAAGGCAATCCGTATGCGGGGGATGACGGCGACCTTTAATACGGTCAATGAAATTAAAAGTCTTTTGTCACTGTCCCCCTTGTACAGTGATGTGCAGATAGTGTCGGCAACAGCAGATAAAAAGACCAGGAAAATTCGGTTTGAGATCCAACTGGAGCTGGGTGAGAGGTAATGCAGATAACACCAAGGGAAAAAACCGCAGTGATCATTGCCGGGATTAGTCTTGGGCTTTTTTTGTTTTTTCAATTCATCTTTTTCCCCTTGGTTGAAAATCGAGACAAAATGAAAAAAAATGTTGTCGCCCGGCAAAGGCAACTTGGCGAAATGGAACAAATGCAGCAGCGTTATGCCCTTTTCAGTCAAAAAAGTGATTCAATCGCTGCTCTGCTTAGTGAGCGGGTCAGCGGATTCAGCCTTTTTTCTTTTTTAGAGCAAAATGCGGCTGATATTAAGGTTAAAGAGAGAATTGCCTATATGAAGCCCTCGGAGCTCGCCGCTGATGAGGTGCTGAAGCAAAGCATGGTTGAAATGAAACTACAGGCTGTCAGTCTTAAACAGCTTGTTGCTTTTCTTGAAACCACAGAGTCTCCGCAAAATCTAGTCGGTATTAAGCGTATTACCATTCAGGAGAACAATAAGGAAAAAGGGACTCTGGATGTTATTTTACAAATTGTCAGCGTTGATAAGGTTGTTAGCGCTGTTAACTAGGGTGAGCGTAGTGACTGCCGTGTATCCCGTGCTGATGATCAACATAAAGAATTGCATGTGAGTGCTCGCTGATGATGGCAAAAACTCTCCGTTGGGGAAGGAGTATACTAGGGTATTTTCTCTATACCGTGGCTGTTATCGTTATAATGCTGTGGGTACTTTTTCCCGTGGATTTTTTTCAGCAGTGGATTCCTGAGTATCTTGCTGCACGTTTTCCTCACGTGAAGGTGGCGTTGGCTAAGGTGGAAATTAGTTTTCCTGGAAAATTGGTTCTGAGCGGATTGGAGATTTTTTCCTCTGCAGAGAGTAAGGATCTGTTGAAGATCCAAACCTTGGAACTGCAGCCTGAGGTTGCTAGCCTGTTGAGTCTGCAGCCTGTAATGAATTATACGACAACGGTCGGTGAGGGGCGTGTTGCTGGTACAGTCAGGTCAGATCAAAGTTTGGGTGCCTTTGTTGTTGCAGGGCAAGTAGAGCATGTGCAGCTTGATTCAGTCAGCGGCATAAAAGAAATTCTGGAAAGAGAAATACAGGGAAGTATCAACGCACAATTTAGGGGCAAGGTGCAGAGCGACCTCATATTGTTAGATGATCTGGATGTGAAAGTGAGTATTGATAACGGCAAGGTAGGCCTGAAAAAAGATATTTTAGGTCATGGCTTTCTTCCTTTTTCACAGGTGAGTTTTACTGTAACTGGTAATGGGGAAAAACTGTTTGTTGAGAGGGGCCTGGTGGAGTCGGAATTGTTCACAGCAGACTTCACGGGGAAAATTGAGCCCCGCATTCCTTATGCCGAAACCGCCTTGCACTTTACCGGAACCATGACACCGCGGACTGAGTTCTTTGCTCATGTAACCGATGGCGAGCTTTTATCCATAATACGAACTCAACTGCAGGACGAAGGTGCAGTTTTTAAGATTAGTGGAGACGTTGCTCATCCTGGGATTAATTTTGGTGAGTTGTCTTCATTGTTTCAGTCCACGACAATCAACGCGGAGCAGTAATCGTGATACGGGTACTGTTAACCATGCTTTCCTTGACAATCCTTGTCTACATGGGGGTTTCTCTTTGGTACGAGCGGGTTGAACAGGGGCTTTTAGCGCTTATTCCCGCTGGGGGCGAGGTTGTTAAACCTGCTGATGATGGAAGTGCTGCTGTTGCCGTTAATTCAGTTTTGTCGGGAGACTATGAAATCATTGTCAGTAGAAATATTTTTCAGGCGTTGTTGGAGATAAGTGACAGCGAATCACTCCTTATCGAAGATGAAAACCATGAAGAAACCTCATTAAAGCTGGTGCTTCTCGGTACTGTTGTCGGTGACGAGATGGATGCCCGAGCGATTATCTTAGATGAACAAGAAAAAAAGCAGGATCTATTTCGTATCGGGGATAGCGTACAAAATGCCAGGATACGAAAGATAGGCAGAGGGAAAGTGATCTTGGATGTGAATGGACGCACTGAAGCGCTGACAATTAAGGAGCGGAAAGGTGGTGGTTCTTCGTCCCCGCCGGCCACTGTTGGTAGGGCGACGAACCAAGGGGTCAGGAGATCCGCTGTTCAAAAAAGGGTACCTGTTGTGAGGCCTAGAAGGCGTATCAGCTTTCGGGAAAGTCGTCCGCAACTTCCTGAGGCGGTGGAAGAGCCGCTGGAGCCCCTCGAGGTTGAAGAGGGAGCCCTTGAGGAGGGAGTTGATGAAGAGAGTGAAGAGCCAGGTGAGGGGCTTGGAAATTGGTAGAGAGCATCATTTGGCCGCAGGTTGTTAAACAAAAAGAAGCTGTATGCCAGGTGGTACGAGGTGAAGTTGTGAAAGGGACTGTTATATGAAGAGCGGGTGTGGCTTTATGATAAAGAAAATGATTTTATCTCTGGTTTGTTTGAGTTGTTGCCTGCTTTTTACCGGCAGTTTTGGCGAGGTATATGGCGCACCTCGAAAAATGGCACCGCAAAGGTATGTCACCATCGATTTCAACGATGTTGATATAAATTTGTTTGTAAAATATATAAGTGAACTTACAGGGAAAAATTTCATTGTCGATAGGGCCGTGAAAGGTAATGTGACCATTATTTCTCCAACCAGGATCAGCGAAGAGGATGCCTACCGGGTTTTTGAATCAGTGCTGGAGGTACATGGTTTCACCACTATTCCAAGTGGTTCGGTGGTCAAAATTGTACCTGCAGTCCAGGCCAGGTCCAAGAATATTGCGACCCTGTATCAGGGTGATGTTGACATGCCGGAAGACCGGGTGGTCACCCAGATTATACCATTGGTGCATTCCAATGCTGATGACCTCAAAAAAATCCTTTCTCCTCTTGTTTCTAAAACCAGTGTGCTTATTGCCCATGCGCAGTCGGGGATGCTCATTATCACTGATGTGCAGTCCAATATTTCCCGGTTGATGGAAATAATTAAGGTAGTTGATGTGCCCTCTATTGGAGAGGAAACCGTGACTATTACCCTGGAGCATGCCGATGCGGTCACAGTGGCAAAATCCATCCGTGAATTGTTTGTAAAACGGATTGTAAAGGGAAAGCGGACGGAAACGATTAAGATTATTCCGTATGAACGTACCAACTCACTGATTGTTTTTGCTCCAAAGGCGCAGATTGATAAGATTCAAAACCTGCTCAAGGAGCTTGACCGTCAAGTCCCCAGGGGGGAGGGCAATATACGGGTGTATTACCTGCAGCATGCCAATGCCGAAGAACTGGTCAAGGTCTTGAGCAATCTGCCGGGGAAGCAGGCAACAGTGGGCAAGCAGGCTGCTGGCAAGGCGGCACCACTGCTTTCCTCTGATACACAGATCATGGCAGATCCGGAAACAAATGCCCTGATTATTACCGCTCCCAGAGAGGAGTATCTGGTCCTTGAGGATGTGATTAAGAAATTGGATATCCCGCGGCGCATGGTGTATATGGAAGCCCTTATCATGGAGGTGCAGGTCACCAAGAATTTTGGGCTTGGGGTCCAGTATGGCGGCTCCGGATCCATTGCCGATGATACTGGTACGCTATTTGGCGGTTTCAGCGGCACAGAAGAGAATCCATACGGTATGTTGCAAGGCCTGACAAAAACTCCTCCTGTCCTGCCTGGTGGCTTTACCATGGGCGTTTTGAAGCAAGGGATCGAGTTAGGCGGTGTTTATTTTCCCGATCTTGGGGCGGTGATCAACGCATATAAGAACGATGATGAGGTTAATATCATCGCTACCCCGCAGATTTTAACCACCGATAATAAGAAGGCCGTCATCAAGGTGGGGAAGAATGTACCCTATATTACTAGTTTAAACACTAACGCTACCGAGCAGGACTACACCAACTACGAGTATAAGGATGTAGCTACTACGCTGACCATTACTCCGCAGATCAACCAGGCTGATGTTGTACGCTTGGAGATCGGCGTGGAAGTGATAAAGCTTAGTGAGGTCAGTGCCCAGAACCCTGGTACCCCAACCACTTTTACCCGGACTGCTGATACAACCGTGGTCGTCCACAACGAAGAAACTGTGGTGCTTGGGGGAATGATTGGCCAGGATACCACTTCCGGTGAATACAAGGTGCCGCTGTTGGGCGATATTCCCCTTTTAGGGTGGCTGTTCAAGAGCAGAAGTGAGACCGAGGCCAAAACAAATTTGTTTATCTTTATCACACCCCATATCGTTGAAAATCCGGCCGAGTTAGCAGAGATTTATTACGAAAAGCGTGATGTCATGGAACAGGTACAACCCGGTTCTTCAGAAATACCTGATAAATTTTTTCATAAGCAATCAAATCCGGAACATGCTGCTGCGCTCACCGACCTTGGGTTTGCTAAACTGCAGCGTAGTGAATTCCAACAGGCTAAAGACTATTTCCAGCAAGCACTTGATATTGATCCTGAAAACCCCTATGCCACTATTAATCTGGGTGTTGTTTTCGAGCGTGAAGGCAATGTAACTGGAGCCAGGGAGATGTATGAAAAGGTCCTGGAGTTTGATCCCGACGGGGAGCCACTGGATGAGTGGCAGCAAAGCCCTTATGATGCCTTAAAGCAACTCGCCCGAGACAATATACAGCACCTGCGTACCAGCGGTAGCGGACAGTAATGGTATGGCGATGAATGGCAGAGTCATAGATCAGGCAGCCTGTATACTGTATGAAAGATAACACGGGAATAATGGTAGGGAATATGCAGCCTATCGGAAAAATATTACAGGAGCAGTTCGGGTTGGATGCAACCGTTCTTGTTGCCGCCTTGGAGAGCCAGAAGGAAAAGGGGGGGCGGATAGGTGAAATTCTGGTGCAGGAGAAGCAGATTACCGATGAGGAGTTGTTGCAGGCAAGAAGCATCCAATGCAATTTGGAAGTGATCAACACCCTGCCAAAGGAAATTGAGCCGTTTTTTGTAAAGCGGGTTCCTATTGGTTATCTTAAACGCTTTAAGATGATTCCGGTGGCAACGCCAGAGCGTTCGTATGTTGCCCTTGCAGAGCCCTTTTATGTGCAGCAGCTTGATGATCTCAAACGCCTGTTGCAATGGGAAGGAATGGAAACGGTACTGGCGCCTCAAAATGAAGTTTTTATAGCCATTAATACTGCCTATGACATGACCAGTGACGATGCTGCTGACCAGGTTATGCAGGATATGGATGAAGAAGATCCAGACAGTATTTTATCTCAGATAGAGGAAACTGCCGACTTGCTGGATGATACCAGCGATGCACCGGTGATCAAACTGGTGAATCTGGTGCTGTCTCAAGCTGTGCGTGATAATGCCAGTGACGTGCATATCGAGCCCTATAAAAACAGGGTCAAGATAAGGAAAAGGGTAGACGGTATTCTCTATGACATGTATTCGCCACCTCGGCATGTTTTGGGGAAGTTAATTTCCCGTATCAAAATACTGGCGAAGATGGATATCGCCGAGAAGAGGTTGCCCCAGGATGGCCGGATTGAGATTCGCATTGCCGATAAGAATATAGATATCCGTGTCTCTACCCTGCCCACGGCTTTTGGTGAACGGGTGGTGATGCGCCTGCTTGACAAGTCAAGTGTCTACCTCCCGCTGGAAGAACTGGGACTTGTGGCTCAGGATCTTACCCATTTTCTGCAGCTTATAAAGGCGCCCCACGGCATTGTTCTGGTCACGGGTCCTACTGGTAGCGGAAAAACAACTACCCTTTATTCTGCACTGGGTATTCTGAACAATTCGGACATTAATATTATAACGGTTGAAGACCCCATTGAATACCAGATGGACGGCATTTCGCAGATGCAGGTGAACGCTAAGATCGGCCTCACCTTTGCCGGCGGACTGCGGACTATTGTTCGTCAGGATCCTGATGTGATTTTGGTCGGTGAGATTCGTGATCTTGAAACAGCGGAAATAGCAATTCAGGCAGCACTCACAGGGCACCTTGTGTTTTCCACCTTGCATACAAATGATGCTGCCAGTGCCATTACCCGGTTAATTGATATGGGGGTGGAGCCCTTTCTGGTCTCTTCTTCTGTAAATGCCATTCTTGCCCAGCGGTTGGTCCGGCAAATTTGTCCGAATTGCAAGGAAGCTTTTGTACCGACCAGGGAATATTTGGAGAAAGCCGGCTTAACTGTAGAGGATGTCGGCGATAAACGTCTGTATCGGGGGAAAGGATGCCCGGAGTGTTTTGAAACAGGCTATAAGGGGAGGATTGCGATTTTTGAATTGATGATTTTAACCGACGAGCTGAAACAGTATACCCTGACCACCTCTGATGCCGGTTTGATAAAGCGCAAGGCTCTCTCCATGGAGGAAACCGGCATGAAAACCCTGCGGCAGGATGGATTGAGAAAGATACTTGCCGGGCAGACTACTCTGGAGGAGGTTTTCCGCGTTACCTGATCAGCTGGTTCATTTCAAAAATAGGCAGCAGGATGGAGATAACGATAAAGCTGACTGCCACTCCCATCACCAGGATCATGACCGGCTCAATCATTGAGGTGAGGGCTAGAATCTTGGCTTCGACTTCTTTTTCATAACTGTCTGCAGCTTTTTCAAGCATTTTTTCCAATGCACCACTCTGCTCACCAACTGCAATCATCTGCACCAGCATTGGTGGAAAATAGCTGCTGTCCTTAAAAATATGGGACAGACTTTTCCCTTTTTCCAGTTCTTCGCCTGCCTGTTCAATAATTTCCGCAAGCACGCTGTTGTTGACGATGTTTTTTACTATCTGCAGTGAGGCCGTGAGTGGTACACCCGAACTGAGCAGGCTTGCAAGGGTTCGCCCAAACCTGGCCGAGGCAATTTTTATGTTCAGATCTCTTAAGCCAGGAAGAGAGAGTTTGCATGTATCCCACATCTTTTTGCCTTCTGGCCTGCGGAGAAAGGTTGTGATACCAAAGAGTATTCCGGTCATGACCAAGAGAAGGAACCACCAGTATTTCTGAAGCAGGGAGCTGGTGCCAATGAGGAGGATCGTCGGCAAGGGAAGCGCCTGCTGAGTCCCTTCAAAAACGGAGGTGATACTGGGGACAATAAAGGTAATCAAAAGGACCAGAACAGCGATGCCGACAAAGGCCATGAAAATGGGATACAGCAATGCTGCTTTGATCCTTGAGTGGAGCGCAGCCTGATTCTCTCCAAATTCTGCAAGCCGTTCGAGAACCACATCAAGCGAGCCTGATGCTTCTCCTGCTCTGACCATATTAATGTAGATTTTTGAAAAAAGACGAGGGTGCTCCTCCAGGGCAGCGGTAAACGAGTTCCCTTCATTGACGGTGTCTTTTATCTGGGCAATACTTTTTTTGAGGTAACGATTACTCGTCTGCTCGATGAGACCATCAAGAGCCTGGATAAGAGGGATGCCTGCTTCTAGTAAGGTAGCAAGCTGGCGGGTGGTAACATGGATTTCTTGAGCATTTATTTTTTTGCCGATATGAAAGGAAAGGGCTGAAGATGTTTTCTGTGTCTTTTTTCTGGCAGTAGTCTCTTTTATTTCTACTGGATAGTTTCCCTGCGCCCGTATTTTTTGCCGGGCTGCAGTTTGAGAATCAGCATCAAGGATACCTCTGGTCTTTTTTCCTGAGCTGTCGAGTGCTGTGAATTCATATACAGGCATAGGTCTCAGATTGTGGAGAAACTGTGAGTAAGGAAGTATGGTGGAAAAAGGTGTGCGGCTAAAAAAAGTATCCCATACCCATTGCACCGGGTAACCAATATGCTAGTATAGCGCGCTGTTAATAGAAAGAACAATGGCGTCTTGCCCAAAAAAAATAATGGATTGTGGTATGAGAGTAACTATAGAATACTGTTCACAATGAAACTATAAACCACGTGCTTCCAGTTTGGAAGCTGCGTTAAAGCAGGCATTCAGCGAACAGGTAGAGGTAACCTTGATTCCTGGTTCAGGCGGTATTTTTGAGGTTACCTTGGGTGGTAAGCTCCTGTTTTCAAAAAAAGAATCAGGACGTTTCCCCGAGTTACCTGAGATCGTCGGGTTGATGCAGGCCAACGTGTAAAGGCAAACAGCTGCTGCTGTTATTGTTCCTGTTTGGGGGCAAAGCATTGTGATATACATTCAGCACAGGTACCTCGAGGCTCACCTTTTTGGCAGAAACTGGCAAATCCGGTAATCAACTCTTCCCCGCCCCTGGGACAGACTTTAAGGAATTGAATGAACTGCACCATCCTATTAATTATTTCTCGTGGTGCAGTGTGTTCAATCTTACATGCCCCTTCTTCGGCTGTATCATTGTCGAGCGCCAGTACTTCTGTAAAGAATTTTTTTAATGCGTTATGCCGTTCAATGACATCTTCAGCAACCTCACGTCCTTTTTCTGTCATGGTGATGACTTCATAAGGAACGTAGTTGATGAGTCCTTTTTTAGACAGTGCTCGAAGTGCTTCCGTTACGGAAGGACCGCTGACGTCAAGCCGTGAAGAAATATCTTTTCCGCGCGCAACCTGCTTTTCTGTAATAATATGGTAAATGGCTTCAATGTAATCCTCAAGACTGGCGCTTAATTGTGGACTGGTAGACACGGCAACTCCCTTTATGGTAAAAGATAGGTATCCCGTTGAAAATACTGTTTGCCAAAGAACCCGTCAAGGGGAATGTCACTTGCAGCAGGGGCTGGTAAAATGGAAAAAGCAGGAGCTGGCTGCGTTACGTAGGATTCATCTCTACCTTCAGTCAGCAAGGGTGGAAAAGACCACCAGTTTCCCGTCGTAACTATGCAGATATAAGAATCCAAAAGGTACTACACTTTAAGGTCGGTCGTCATGCTCCATGAACTCAGAGTACAAAACCTCGCCCTGGTTGATTCGCTTCATTTAGATGTGTCGGAATGTGCAACCGGATTAATTGTGTTAACAGGTGAAACAGGCGCCGGAAAGTCTATTATTTTGCAGGCAATACACCTGCTGGGAGGCGGCAGAAGCTCTTCGTCCTGGGTGCGCAGTGATTGTGACCAGGCATATATTGAGGCGCTGTTTGAGATTCGCGAGGAGCAAGGCGCTTTGCGGGACGTGCTCGATTACCATGCATTGCATAACGGTACGACATGTATTGTGCGCAGAGTGATTACCAGCAAGGGGCGAAGTAAGCTGTATATCAACGATCAACTTGTCACTGCCCGAATGGCCAGGGAGTTGGCTGACGGTTTGGTAAATATTGCCAGCCAGCACGATAATCAGCAGCTGCTCAACACTCGTCATCATTTGGATTTTCTTGATACCTACGGAGAACTCTGGCCTCTGAGAGAGCAGTTTAGCCGCTTGTTTAAACAGTGGCAGGCACTTTCGACCGACCTTAGGCAGTTGCTTGAAAAAGAACAGGAAAAAGAACAACAGAAAGATTTTCTTCTTTTTCAACTCGAAGAGATAGAAAATGCCGGGCTCGTACCGGGAGAGGATGAAAAGCTGTTGCAGGAGCGGGATAAGCTCAAGTCATCGGCAGTACTGCTCCAGATTACCAAAAAGGCGCGACTTCTTTTTTCAGGCACTATTTTGGATACCCTCTCTGAGGTCAGAAAAGATCTGGGACAACTGACAACCCTTGATCCTTCTGTTGCTGAACTTGCAGAGCGAGCTGTTTCAGCGTGTTATGAAGTCAGCGATATCGAGCAGGAACTGAGTAGTTATCTCCAGACCATTCCAACGGATGGGTCACGGATGGAGGATATCGCAGAGCGATTGGCGTTGTTAAAGCCGCTGCAGAGAAAATATGGGCCTACCTTGGAGGAGGTCATTAGATTTGCAGAAAAGGTTCGTCAGGAAGTGAGCGAGTTGGAAGGGCTTGAGGGACGGATCGATGGCCTTGAGATAGAGCTTGAAAAAGTCAGCACCAAGGCGCTGTTAAAAGCGACAGATCTTTCAGAGGCAAGAAAGGCCACAGCTCAAAGGCTTGGGCAGGCCATGGAGGCGGAACTGGGTTCCTTAAGTTTTAATCAGGCTATTTTTAAGGTAAAGATGGCGGTTCCCGAAGGACTTGGTTTGGATGGGATACAGGCCAGTGGTCGAGATACGGTGGAATTTATTTTTTCAGCTAACCCTGGTGAGCCCCCTAAATCACTAGCACGAATTGCTTCGGGCGGGGAATTGTCACGATTGATGCTGGCTATGAAATGTATCCTTGCCCGTCGGGATCAGGTTGATACTGTTATTTTTGACGAGGTCGACGCCGGTATAGGTGGCCAGGCCGCAGAGGCGGTTGCTCAAAAAATTCGTGAGCTTTCCGGGCATCATCAGGTTTTTTGTATTACCCATTTACCTCAAATAGCGGCAGGTGCCGATATTCATTTTAGGATTGAAAAACGTGTTCAGGACGGGCGGACCAAAACTGTGTTGGTCAGGCTTGATGAAGATGAAAGAGTTGTAGAGCTTGCAAGGATGCTTGGCGGAGAGGATCCCACCGGTCAGACAATGATGTATGCAAAAGAACTTGCCGAGCGCAGGCAGAAAAGGAGTAGCGTGTGAAACAAACGGTAGCCTTAGGGCTTTTTTCAGGAGGGCTTGATTCTATTCTTGCGTGCCGTGTCATTGCAGACCAAGGTCTTAAGGTGGTTGCGTTGAAATTCGTGACCCCTTTTTTTGATTATGATCTGCTTGAAAAGAAAGAAGTGTATGCTGCAGAGGTGGAACGTAAGTACGGCATCACCGTTGAGCTGGTTGACCTGAGTGAAGGATACCTGGATCTGTTGCGCAATCCTCTCCATGGGTTCGGGAAAAATTTTAATCCCTGTATTGATTGCAAGATACTTATGTTGACCAGGGCCAAGGAACTGATGGCACAGTATAGTGCTTCTTTTCTTGTGACCGGTGAGGTGATGGGCCAACGACCCATGTCTCAGAGGAAAGATACCTTGCGTCTCATAGAACGAGATGCAGGCTGTACTGGACTTTTGTTACGGCCTTTGAGCGCCAAACTACTTGCACCGACAATGGCCGAACAGGAGGGACGTGTTGATCGGGAACAACTTTTCGCCTTTTCGGGCAGGGGAAGAAAACCGCAGATGGCATTGGCAAAAGCCTTGGGGATAAAGGACTATCCAAACGCAGCAGGTGGCTGTATTCTTACGGACTGTAACCTTGGCGGACGGATAGGAAAATATTACTCCGGTGCCTATACACCTGATTCGAAAGACATTTCTGTTGATGATGTCAATTTGCTACTGGTTGGGCGACAATTTTTACTTTTTGATAAATATTGGCTAGTGGTGGGGAGAGATGAAAAAGAGAATAATAGGGTAGCCTCCTCTTGGAGGCCCGGTGACTGGTTGTTTGAAATGACGACCCATCCTGGCCCGACCGCATTGCTACGCTTCGGGGACGCGCAGGTGGAGGAGCAGCATAAAGAGGAGGCTCTTAATGCTGGAGCTGGAATAGCTGTTGCCTACAGTAAAAAAGTAAACGGTAAGGCGCGTCCCGTAGAGGTGACTGTCACCACCGGGAAGGGGTGTTTCTCTCAAGTTTATAAGCCGATTGCTGAATCTGTATTTCAGCTGTGGCGGATTGAGTAAGGAGTGTTTTTTATGGATCAGGGGCAGGAGGCACTGGCCGGGAAACAGGTAGGCCGTGTCTTGCCGCATTGGTTATGCACCACGCTTGCTGCATTGCAGGAACAACGTGGTCAATCGGTGTATCTTGCTGGGGGAACGGTCCGTGATCTGCTTCTTGGTCACATCCCGGGGGATATTGATATTACGGTGCCTGCCGAGGCACAGGTGTGGGCCAGGGAAGTGGCTACGCAAACAGGAGGGGCTTTTGTTCCTCTTGGTCGGGAAGAAGATGCCGCCCGGGTTGTGTACCACGGGGTGAATGTTGATTTTTCGGCTTTTCGAGAAGGGGCTGCAACTTTTGCTCAGGAATTAAACAAACGTGATTTAACTATCAATTCTCTTGGTGTCTGTCTTGATCCTCTGTTGGGAAAAGGCAGGGAGGGAGAATGCTGTTTTTTGCCAATCGTGGATCCGTCCGGTGGGTTGTCAGATATCGCTGCCAAGAATATTCGCGTAACCTCAGAGAAGGCCTTTGAGCATGACCCTTTGCGTTTATTGCGCGTATACCGTTTTGCGGCGGTGCTTGGATTTGGTATCGAATCTGAAACAGATGAACTCGTCAGGCGTCAGGCAAACCTAATTGATCAAGTCGCTCCAGAGCGAATTTGTCATGAGTTAGATTTAATCATGGGGTCAGGGCGTGCTGCTGCCACTCTCACAGAAATGGCTGAGAGCAGGTTGTTGTGGAAAATATTGCCGGAGTTGTACGAGGGGCTTGGTATGCAGCAGCCGACCAGTCACCATCTGGATGTCTTTTTTCATAATATTGAGACCTTGGCTCAAATGGAGATGTTGCTTCGGTCAACAAGCCATGGCTATCCTGAGCAGAAAGGTGCTTTGGCAGAGTACGTTGCCGGAGAAGACCGTGCTACTATACTTGCCTGGGCCGCTCTTCTCCATGATGTGGGGAAGCCTGTGTCCCATGCCATAGATCATAGCCGGGGTGATCGAATAACCTTTTATAACCACGACAATGAAGGGGTGAGGATTGTCAAGGCAATTGGCAAGAGGCAAAGGTGGAGCAATCATGCTGTTGAAAAAGTGGCGAAATTAATTGGCCACCACATGCGTCCGTTTCATTTGCTCAACGTGGCACGTACCGGCAGTGTGTCAACCAAGGCTTGTATTCGCTTGATTAAAAGTATGGGAGATGAGCTTGCTGGTCTTTTCCTGTTGGCCATGGCTGATGCAAGAGCCGGTCAAGGGGTTATGCGACCACAGGACATGGAAATGGAGTTAGGGCAATTGTTTGCAAGGATGGATTTTGTGCAGACGGAGAATGTGATCCCGGTCCTTGCCGGGACACCGTTGCTCACGGGAAACGATCTTATTCGTGAATTGGCTCTTGTTCCAGGTCCGCATTTCAAAGTGATCCTGGAAGCGGTTCTAGAGGCACATATGGAACAGTTGATAAAAACCCGCGATGAGGCCTTGGTTATGGCTACGTCCATTGCGGAAGACATGCAGGAGGCGCAAGGGTAAAGTGGAGAGAGAATGCGTAAAGTAAATGATTTTTATTTTAAAAAGGCAAAGAAAAACAACTATCCGGCCCGTTCTGTATATAAGCTTGACGAGGTGCAGCAGAAATACAGGTTCATGAAAAAAGGGCAGCGAATTATTGATTTCGGTTGTCATCCCGGAAGCTGGAGTTTGTATGCGGCAGAGGTAGCTGGTGAGCGCGGGGACGTTGTTGGGGTTGATATCCAGCCAACAGATTTTCCCAGTCAAAAACCCAATGCTGAAATTCATTGGCTCTGTTATGATGTCTTCGCCGAGGACATGGTTACTCTGCTTCGTGAAAAATGGGCAGGTTTTCATGTCGTTCTCAGTGATATGGCACCCAGTACAACCGGTAGTCAGTTTGCAGATCATCAGCAATCGATGCGGTTGGTGCGTAGGGTGTTGGAGCTTTCTGTGGATCTGTTGCATGAAAACGGGACTCTGTATATGAAGGCCTTTCAGGGAGAGGATTTTCCTGATGTGGTACAGGAATGTAAAGCCTTCTTTAAAACGGTAAAAGTGGTTAAGCCAATGAGTTCGCGTAAAGAAAGCCGAGAGGTTTTTATTCTCGCGCGGGGATTTCGTCCCAAAGCCCTGCAGCGATAAATCTTTTTTTTTTCGGCGTTGTCCTTTGTAACGGCCACCGATTAAGAAGAACCTAGTGTCGCGTCAACGATGAAATGTCGAAATATTGCGCTGGATTTTTTTGGTCCTGGATTCTTTTAACTGGTTGTTCATAGTGGGCTATGTACCACCAGTTAAAAGAATCCAGATGCGAGAAAAAACAAGCAATATACGTCAGAGCATCATTGACGAGGCACTAAGCACCACTGGTTCCGCGAGTCTTTCTTGTTATGGGGCACCAGCAATGTAGGCCTGGCCAAGGGCAATGCCGCCGTCATTGACAGGAATTTTTTCTCCGCTGTAGTCTACAAAATTTTTTCCACGCAAAGTG
>JAUVLX010000018.1 GCA_030600525.1 Desulfobulbus sp.
TTGCCGACCTGGTAAATGTGGATGGCATTGATGCGTCATTGCTTGAAAAAATTAAGCCTTTTCTGTCGCTTTAAACAAAGTGTATCTTCAAACCGGCCGCAGCACATTTTGTGTGCAGAGGCCGGTTTTCTCTTATTATACCCTGAGGACTATAGAGTCTAAACGTAAGAAGGTTGATGCCTTCTACCATTTTTTTATGGCATCCCATCAACCACATATTTTGTAACAGCTCTTGTAAGTTTTTCTTCTTAGCAGCATCAGCTTCTGTCGAGTGTTTTTTTGCCAAAGTGCGAAAAACGACCAGATTAGCAGGTTTCCTGCACCTCATTTTTCAATGATAATGGTTTGCTTTGATTTTTTTGCATTAACCCTTCTTTCCATTTCAGCCTGTGAAAAAGGTTTCCAGCCATCAATGACCTTTTGTTCACACCAAGGTTGCAGACGTGTGACATCGGGGTTGTCACTGAGCAGCATGTATTGATCAACGCATTTGTAGGTTTGATGAATGACAGCCTTGGCGTTGTATTTGGTGCCATATTGTTTCCTTATCCGTTTTTCTTCAGCTGTCAGTGCAAATGCTGTTGTTGTAACCAATAAGAGGGTAAGCAGGCAGGCGAATATTTTCATGGTTGTATGTTATCTCCTTTTTGAAAGAGTGTTTAAGGTTCCCTTGCTAAAGAACTATATGTGAACAGATTTAAGGAATCAAATTGTTATTTACCTTGTTATTGGGAGGTAAGGAGCTGTCCGTAAATAAGTTGTACAAAATCGCGCTCATGTTTAGGTTAGATTTGGATGATCTGATTGAACAAAGCCGCAGGCGTAGTTGTGTTACGTTGAGGACTTTGTGATTGAAGATCAGCCAAAGATGACTTGGAGATGCGATGCGAGATGTTCAAGTTATTTCCGGACAATTCCTAGCCTGATTGCGTTCACGAAAACCCGCCAACAGCCACTTTCTGCTCCTGTATTGTGAGGCATCGGATTGGTGCTGAAAAATAAGTGGCACATTCCTGTCCATGGTTCTACTATGAATCTATCTTTATATGCCATTTCCTCTTGGTTAGGATCGCGATATGGATGATATCTATTCTGCCTCAGTTTCTGAAGTACTTGATCGTTTTCGCACCTCGGAGAAAGGACTATCTCCAGAAGAGGTAGAGAAACGACGACGCCTGTACGGTCCCAACCGTATACAGCACAAACCGCCAGTACCAGCATGGCGTATTCTTTTTCACCAATTTGCCAGTTTTATCATATACTTGCTGCTTTTTGCAGTGCTTTTTTCTCTTGTTCTCCGGGAGTATACGGATGCAATGGTTATTCTTGCTATCCTGGTTATGAATGGGCTGATTGGCTTTATTCAGGAACTCAAGGCAAACCGGTCGCTGGAAGCGCTGCGTAAAATGACCACGATCACGGCAACAGTGATGAGGGCGAATAAACGACTGCGCATTGATGGGGAGCAGTTGGTACCGGGAGACATCGTCTGTCTGGAGTCAGGTGACAAGGTCCCAGCAGATGGTCGTCTGATCAATGTTGCCCAGTTGGAAGTCGAAGAATCAATCCTCACCGGTGAAAGCCTGGCTGTTTCCAAAATAATTGACCCCTTACCGGGTGACCTGTCTCTGGCAGACAGGCGCAATATGATCTTTTCCGCTTCCTCCATTGTCAGTGGGAGAGGTATGGCGGTTATCACCGATATTGGTATGGACACCGAAGTCGGCAGGATTTCGGAAATGATCGCAACAGCCAAACAGGAACAAACTCCGCTTGAAAGAAGGCTGGATATTTTTGGCCGCAAACTAGGAGTGGTGATCACCGGAATCTGCCTGCTGGTCTTCTGCCTTCTGATTGGCCGATCCCTTACCGGTGGACAGCAGCTGGACATGAAGGTGTTCATCGACTTTTCTTTTGTTGTCATCAGTCTTGCTGTTGCGGCTGTACCAACAGCACTGCCAGCGGTGGTGACCATTGCCCTCTCCATAGGAACCAAGCGTTTGCTTTTGAAGAAAATACTGGTCAGACGCTTGACCTCTGTAGAAACCCTTGGCAGTTGCGATGTCATTTGTTCGGACAAGACAGGGACATTGACAAGAAACCAGATGACCGTGGAAAAGGGGTGGACCATGGAGGGGGAAATTGACCTTGTTCACTCTCCAGAACAAGGATCTTTTTCGTCGACGGAACGGCTCCTGTTCACCATTGGGGTTACCTGCAATAATGCCGAATACAGTGGTCAAGGTAGCAACCGTGGAGTTGCAGGGAACCCGACTGAGTGTGCGCTGTTGGTCAGTGCTGTAACTGCAGGTGTTGCCGTTGTAGGAGAGCGCCTTGATGAGCTCCCTTTTGATGCAAAGCGCAAATGCATGAGTGTCCTAGTTCGGACAAAGGACGGTGTTTTTGTCTATACCAAAGGTGCTCCGGGTCACCTCTTGCAAAACTGTTCTTATTTTCAGAAAGCTGATAGCAGTGTAGTCGCCCTTACGGCAAAAGAAAGGGGGGGGATTACCAAGGTAATAAATGATTTCGCAGGCCAATCTATGCGGATTATGGCCTTTGCTTATCGTGAGGCTGGAGGCAGTCAGGTGATAGATGAGACCGGGCTTGTTTTTGTCGGGCTCCAGGCAATGATCGACCCACCCCGACGAGACGTCCCAGTGTCTATTGAGCGAGCAAGAACGGCGTGTATCAGACCGATTATGATTACCGGAGACCATAAAGAGACGGCAAAGGCGATAGGCGAGCAGATAGGAATTACAGGGAGGGTGGTGACCGGTAAGGAACTGGACGGTATGGATGACGATGTGCTGATCACTGCTGTGCAGACCACTGATATTTTTGCACGGGTGATCCCGCAACATAAACTGCGTATTGTTAAAGCCCTGCAACAGAGCGGCCACGTTGTAGCCATGACAGGTGATGGTGTCAACGATGCACCGGCCTTGAAAAAGGCTGATATTGGGATAGCGGTTGGTAGCGGGACTGAAGTGGCAAAAGAGGCGGCTGATTTTGTGGTACTCAACGATTCCTTTGCAAGTATTGTTGATGCCGTCGAAGAGGGCAGGGGGATTTATGATAACATCCAGAAATCTATCATGTTACTCCTTTCCGGTAACCTGATGGAGGTCCTGCTGGTTTTTCTGGCTGTACTCTTGGGGTGGAACCTGCCGCTTACCGCTTTACTCCTGTTATGGATTAATCTTGTTACCGATGGAGCTCCGGCATTGGCCTATACTGTTGATCCTTACAGCAAGGATATTATGCGGAGGCCTCCGATTGCAAAACAGGCTCCCATCCTTTCCGGGTATCATCTGCGTTTGCTACTTTTTCTTGGTGTTGCCGGTGCGTTGATTGGGCTGTTCTTTTTTGAGACTGCAGGTGGTGCAAGCCTGGACACGGGAGAGCTGGAGCGGGCAAGAACGGTGGCCTTTACGTATGTGGTCCTTTTTGAAATGCTGCTGGTTTTTGTCATTCGCAGCAGCTACAGAGTACGATTGTTTACCAATCCATGGTTGTGGAGTTCGGTTGCACTTTCCCTTCTGCTGCAGGGAGTTATTCTCTATACACCACTTAACCGTTTGTTTGGGGTTGTACCGCTTACTGTTGAAGAGCTTTTACGACTCGGGGTGTCTGCCGTTGTATTCGGTTGCTGCTGTTTTATTCTCCTTGGCTGGGGAGGCAGGAGGAAAACAGTGTTTTCAAGAGGGTGAGAATTGCCTTTTGGGAACGACGTACCTGTCCTGGTAGAATATTACCATCAAGAAACTTTATGCCAGCTCGGTCAATGACTCCCCTAATAGCATCGTTTCTGTGGAGAGTTGTTCGACGCGGATGATTTTTTGTTTTTCGGCGAGCAGATACGTCATCTGCTCTGCATAGGGGGTACCTGCTTTTGGTGGTATATACTTGTGCATCCACTGCATCATAGCGGCCTGGGCTTCCTGTAATTTTTGAATGGCTTCTTGGTCCGCTTCGCTTGCATTTTGCTCTTTTTGAGCTATCAACTGCTGGAGGCTGGTTTCAAGTTCATACATATAACCCATTTTTTTCATGGTACGAACATGGGTGCGCATAACTTCGCTTTGTAGCTGATTAACCTCCTGTTGTTGCGTATTTTGGCATCCTGCCAACAAACCAAATGCCATAAGAACTGCAATGCAGACTTTGAAAAATTGATAACGTCCCATACCGTTACCTCGCAGGGAGTAAGTGAATGAAGAAGTCCTTGGTTCTACTGACATTGCTGCAGTAGGTGAGCTACTTCTTCAGAAGTAATCGTTGTTGTCGCAGCGGATTCTCCGGTGGCAAGTTGGGAAGTATAGCGCATCAGACGGGCTATTTGGTCGGCATCCAGGATTCTGTTGCCAGGCATAGTGCGATTATAGGTCCCGTCTTGTAAACGAATATTGCCGGTTAGCCCGTTTTGAATGATGCAGGGGAGCTGCATCAGCTTTTGACCAAAGTAGGATGAGCCTTGGAGGACGGGATAGAGACGGCGCAATCCCTGACCATCGATCCCATGGCATCGGCTGCAATGGGTTTGATAAAGCTGCTGTCCGCCATCATCCGTAGCTGGTGCAGTAATTGGTGCGGCGAGCAACACCACTCCAATGAGCAGGAGGAGCAGTTGCCTCATCTTCATTTTATTTTTCCCCCTGTAGTCTTCCTATATCTTTAATAAGCTGGTCCACTTCAGCACTGTCTGTACCGTTGTAATAACCACGAATGTTCCTGTTTGCATCTATCAGGCAGAAACTGCCGCTGTGGATGTAGCCGCCAGGTGCCTTGCTCGATTCAACCACTTCCAGCATATAGTTTTTTGCCAGGGGATAAATAATGCTTTTTGGTCCCGTAACCATCTGCCACTTACTGGTCTTTATTTCCAACCGTTGTGCAAAGTCGTGGAGCACCTCGACTGTATCATGATCAGGATCAATGGTATGCGAGAGCAGTAGGATCTTCGGATTATCAACAAATGCTTCATACGCCCTGGTCATTTGAGTTTTCATGATCGGGCAGATGGTTGGGCAGGTGGTGAAGAAAAAATCAGTTATATAAATTTTGTCATTAAAGGTGGCGAGGGTAACTATTTGACCATCCTGATTAATCAGTGAAAAATCTTGATTAAAAGAACCCAGAACCGGGAGCGGTTGAGTATTTTGTCCGCATCCGGAAAGAAGGAGAATACAAAGCAGGACGGAGATGATGGGCGTTGCAAAAAGTCGATCCATGGTCATGTCGTCTGGTAAAAGGGTACTGAGATACTATTTTTTCCAAATAATAATTATTTGGATGGGTGTAAAGCGAATAGTTCGAAATTATAGTGATTTATAAGTGGTTCATGTTTGGCTGTGGGTGAATGTAGGGTCAGCTACTACAGGGTTTTACGATTATTTTTTATTGGGCCACTGTGAGGTTTTTATCCTGTAGTTCTTGGATTGTTTGTATGCAACCATTTTTATAAGTGTAGTCCAAACCGTTGACAGCCTGTAGATGATCATCGGTGAGAAAATCAGTGGTGGCGTAATCTCGCACAATCCTCCCCTGGTGCATGACCACTGTTCTCCTGGTAAGGTTGCGGATGAAAAAAAGGTCATGGGTGATGAGTATTGTCGTGGTTGGCAGCTGCTTAAGGAGTTCCATGAGCAGTAATTCACTTTGCGGATCAAGATTGGGAGTGGGTTCATCCAAGATCAGGATAGCGGGTTGCATTGCCAAAACAGCAGCGATGGCCAGCCTTTTTCGTTCCCCACCGCTCATATGCAGAGGCACCCGATCATCATATCCCTCAAGCTGCATAGCGGCGAGAGCCTCGTGTACGCGTTGTTTAATTTCCAGCCCGGACAGCTTCATCTGCTGGGGGCCAAACGCAACTTCCTGCCAACAGGAAGGGCAGAAGAGTTGATCACTGGAGTGTTGAAAAACCATACCGATATGTTGGCGGAGTATACGATGCGCACTCTTTAACAGGGGGCTGTCTTGAAACAGGAGGTAGCCCTTCCCCTGATGCAGACCCATCAGGCAATGGGCCAGCGTTGATTTTCCAGCCCCATTTTCACCAACAAGTGCGAGGGTCTCACCCTTGGTAATACAGAGGTTAATATCCGATATTCCGGGGCTGTTATCAGGATAGGCAAAGGTGTAGTGCTGGAGTTCCAACAGTGGGGGATTGGGTAAAGAGGGGGCTGGGAGGTGGCTGTTCTGGCTGTTGTGATCGTGAGTGTGGTGGTGATGATGGTGATAGGGAGTGTCCTTGTGCGTGCCACAGCAGGTAAAGCGGAACATGAAGTCCAGTCCATGATCATGTAGATTTTGGGGATGAGACACCAGCTCATCCATGGAGAAATCATGATGAATCCTGCCTTCTGTCAAGACAACAGCACGGGTGCAGATCTCATATAAAAAGAGCAGGTCATGGTCTATGATAATGAGCGTTCCTGTGAAGGCGGTCAGGAGTTGTTTGAAAATATGCTCCTGGCGGGGATCTAGATTGGCGGTCGGTTCGTCAAGGATAAGCATCTCTGGCTCCATGGCCATGACGGTGGCAAAGGCAGCCCGTTTTTTTTGCCCATAACTTAGCAGATGGGCTGGTTTGAACAGGTACTGTTCCAGGCCGACCTTGGCGAGGTTTGTCCTGACTAGATGGTCAACTTCTTCTCTGTTTTTTCCTTGGTTCAGAGGACCGAATGCCACATCTTCGTATAAGCTATTACAGAACAGATGGTTGTCAGGATCTTGAAACAGCACACCAACCTTGAGGCGGATAGCTGCAAGATGATCACCTGTAAGTGGCGTCCCGTGGTAAAGGAGTTCACCCTTTTGTACAGGAAGGATACCATTGAAATGTCGAATAAGGGTAGATTTACCTGATCCGTTGTGGCCAACAAGAGCGATGCGGTCCCTTTGGCCTATTGCAAGGTCGATATTATGTAAAGCCGTTGTTGTGTCGGGGTAGGTAAAGCAGAGTTGTCTGCAGTGAAAGATCGGCGGAGGATCAGAAGTAAGGGGTTCGGTCATGGGTACATTGGTAAGCGGTGGATTGTTCGCATAAGGTTGACTGGTCACAGCCACAGAGCCTGGGCAGGAGCGTCAAAAAGAAGTAGGGCAAGTCCCGTTATCAGCCAAGCCCCTGTGATGGCAATATCTTTTGCCGAGATCCTATGCTGTGTATAAATGGGAAAAATACCATTATAACCGCGGCTGAGCATGGCCTCGTAGACATGCTGGGTTCGCTCATAGGAGCGGATAAAGAGCATCCCTAAAAAATTTCCAGTGATGCACATGGTTGCCATATTGGTTTTAGGGGAGAACCCTCGCAGTTTCATGCTCCTGTGCATGCGGTGTGCTTCCTGCTGAAAAAGGTAAATGAAGCGATGGGTAAGAAGGAGCATTTGGATGATTGGTGAAGGCACGCCGATCTGCTGCAAAGCTTGCAGGGAAATCGTTAGCGACGAGGTGCCAAACATCGGCTCCATGAGCAGGGCAACGCTACAGGCTTTAAGGCAAATGAGAACAGCTGTCAGTAAGCCGTACATATGGAATGGAAGTGTTGGTAAGAGCGGAAAGAGAAGAATGGTCTCTTGCTCTACCGCAGGGCTGGTAAACGGCATTATCACCAGGAACATGGTCAGAAAGCCTGAAAGGGCGACCAATCTTTTTTGGACACGGATCCAAGGAGTGTGACTGAAAAATACTGCCAAAATTGAGATAAGCAGCGCTGCCAGGCAGGTATCAAGAGCGTCCAGGGAAACAACTACAAAGCAAAATGCAAAGAGGGTAGCTATTTTAAAGCGTGGATCCCAAGTGTGAAAAAAAGAGGGCCTTTTTTCTTCTGCACTTCCTGGAGCAGTAGACCAGTCCGGTGGAGTGGTATCTCGATCATTGCTGCTTGTTGGGTACCATCGTTTTTTGCAGAGCAGGTAAAGTGGCCAGGTGATAATAAGGCCGATGATGGCGCATGCTATCCAGGGCGAAACAAGGATAATGTTATCTGGCTGCGTCATTGGTGCAAACGAGGGTGCGTGACCAGTTGAGCATTTCAGGTTTTACCCGGAAGATGAAAGAAACAGCGGCTGCAGAGACAACTGCCTCAATGAGGACCACCGGAATATGTGCGACGAGGGCGAGTTGCGCAACCCTTAAAAAGTTTTCGCCGCTTGTATAGAGGAGGCCAGCCAGGATAAGGGCGGCCAATAAGGTTCCTAACCCCCCTGCAATGGCTGCACCAGCAACATTGCTGCGCAGGGTTGTCCCTTGAAAACGAAGAAAAAAGAAGCCACACAAGACTGCAGGTACACCGATCATCATACTGTTTGCTCCCAGAGCGGTAAGCCCGCCGAATTGAAACAGGATCGATTGCAGTACCAATCCAACGGCGACACTGAGGAACGCAGCGGCTGGCCCCAGGAGAATGCCCATCAGACCAGGAAGCAGCAGATGTACACTTGTTGGTCCCAAAGGAAGGTGGATCAGGGAGGCGACAAAAAAAGATGCAGTGACAACGGCAATTTTTGGCAGGTCATCAGGGTTAATTTTGCGCAGACTGTAGGCAATGCCTGCACTTGAAAGGGCATAGGTGGTAAAAATGATGGAAGTGGGTAGAACGCCGTCTGCAATGTGCATGGTTTATTGGTTTGGTTTTGTATGTTTGCGCCGAGAGGCAACAAATGCTGCCGTACCGAAGATGCCGAGAATGTAACCTATACCGGCGGTAATATCTTGTATTCCGGGTTGATCCATTTTTTGCTGCAGAGCTGCCATATCCCGTTTCAGGCTACGGAGGCTCTGGGTGCACTGTTTTTGCTGGTTAATAATCAACGTACCAAGTTCGCTGCAGGTGTATTGTTGCACAGGCTCTGTTTGCCCTGACTGCCTGCTTTCATTGTCGTTTGTTGCAAAAAGGAGCGCAGGCTGCATCAGCAGCATCACTGTCAGCAGAATACTGCTTACCCACAAGAAGTGTTGCGTCGGTTGGTTACTCTTCAATTGTGTTTACTCCTTTGCCTGGATTTCTCATCAGTTCAGGCGGCGTCAGGTTCAAAGTTTTTGGCAATGAATAGGTAAGCGTAGACTCCGATAGTAGCCTATATTTATTGCCAAAATACTGAAGAAAATGATGCCGGATGGACTGACCTTTGGTGAACATTGTGAAAATATGTAACTCCATGTTACTTTGTACAACATAAAGAAATTGCAGGAAATTTATCGAAATAATACAATGTTCATGAGGAATCCGGGTTAGCCGTCTGTTTGAGGATAAAACTGTTTTTATGGCCCATGGCAGCATCAAGGACAATAACCAGCGGGCCCTCGTTTGTGGGTAGGGGAAAGGTGCAAAATCCTTGTTTGTCCGTTGTTCCCAGGAGCAGCAACTGCTTGGCATCGTCCATCACCTCGATTTTTCCTCCAATAACCGGCCTTCCGTCTGAAAAATAACTTTCTGTGTAGACCGTGGTTCCGTCAATATACGCAAAAATATTGACTTTATGGGCCAGGGCAGGGTAGGCGGTGCAAAGGAAATACGCAGAGCAAAAAAAGAGAAATGTGATTGTCCGTTTTTTCATTTAATTCATGTCAATGGTGTGTACCCAGTAGACAGCTCCAAGTTCAACGTTTTTATCTATCCCATCGTGAGACAGTTTCCATCCTGCCTGGTTGAGGGCTGCAAAACCCCACCATCCTTGTCGTGGCATGGCATAGGAAAAGATACCTGCCCCATCTGCTTTAACGACCTGAGTGACATAAGGATCGCTTGGTGGCGTGATCAGAGAGGGATTGTCTTGTGATCTGTTTAGATACTCCACTTCAACCTCGGCAAAGGGAACAGGTTTGCCGTTGAGGAGTACCTGGCCGGTAAAAAGGTTGTTGGTCCATAACCCGTAAGGCCGAGTCAGGGGAATGATTTCGGTTGCAAGTCCAGCGGGTTGATCCCAGCCTTGTTCAAGGCCGAATCCATGCACGCACACCTTGGTGTAGTGAATGATAAATGTATCTTCTGTGGGTTCCCAATATGGCTGCGGTTCCATGAAAAACGTGTAATCACCAGGGCGCTTGATGGTATATGTTGCCTGCCAGCTGGTTAACGATTGGGCCTGGCCTTTTCCTTTCTTTTCCAGCAGCGTCTGGGTGAGATCGTTCCTTTGCCCGCCATGGAGGACACCAAATTGTTTTGGCTTTGCCATAGTCATAAGGTTTTGTTCCATGGGGTGGAGAAAAGCGATATCCAATAGTATGGAGGGGTTGTCACCTTGGCTGACAATGGCAGTACTGGGAATAATAGAACCAAAGTGGGCGTAGCTACTGGTTACCATGGAGAGAGTAAGGCAGCCCATACTGCTGAACAAAAAGAGTATAAAACGAAGCTTGTTCTTCAATGTTGATTCCTGGTAAATGGTTGTGTTGTGAAGGATACCGTAAAAAGTGTGATGATTTAATAATTCGTAACACTTAATATACCGGTGTTCGGGAATGTGTCAACACGAATTGTAAAAACGTGTTACCAGGCAGTACCGTTCAGGGACGTTAACCCCGGCAGATTGGTGGCAATCCTGTCGAAGGATGCAACAACAATACATCCCTATTGGGTAACTTAGGAGCTGTCCGCCAATAAGTTGGACAATATCGCGCTTATATTTAGGTTAGATTAGGTTGATCTAATTGAACAAGGCCGCAGGCGTAGTTGTGCTACGTTGAGGACTTTGTGATTGAAGATCAGCCAAAGATGACCTGAAGATGCGATGCGAGATGTTCAAGTTATTTGCGGGCAACTCCTTGATGATAATAGAGGGAATGGGAGCATTGTAATCATGCCAAACTCAGTGCATCAGCAGCTTTTGGTTGTCAAGGAACTCTCACACAAAACACCAGACAACCGTTTGGTGCTGGACAAGTTGTCTTTGACGGTCCAGCGTGGTCAGTTTCTTGTGATCACCGGGCCTTCGGGTGGAGGGAAGTCCACCTTCATGCGTTTGTTGGTCCGGCTGGAAGAAATACAGTCGGGAGCCATTACGTTCAGGGGAAAAGATCTGAATATTTTGTCGCCTCCGGAGCTACGGACCAAGATGGTCATGCTGCAGCAGACACCCACTCTCTGTCAAGGAACGGTGAGGGAGAACCTGCTGCTGTCCTTTGGTTTTCAAGCGAATCGGTCCCTTGTCCCACCATCGAGTGACCAACTTCGGGAGCACCTTGACCGGGTACTCCTTCATGATGTGGACCTCAAGGCGTCTGCAGCAGCTCTTTCTGTTGGTCAGCGTCAGCGTTTGTGCATGGTTCGTTCTCTGCTCATGAAACCAGAGATACTGTTGCTTGATGAACCGGTGAGTGCTCTTGATCCAGTGAGCAGAAAGGTTGTTGAAAAAGTGACAGAGGAACTCAATAGAGGGGGCCTGACGATAATCATGATCAGCCATGCGCATTTTGTTCCCCAACAGGTAGCTATCAGAAGGCTTGCCCTTGACAATGGCAGTTTCTGTGAAGCAGATCACCATCTGGATGGGGGGACACGATGACGGCACAAATCATTGATCTTACACTCTGGCAGTTGGTACTGGCTCTTGGCCTTGTCTTGATTGCCGGAGGCTGCTCGTGTTACTTACGATTGGGATTGGGAAGAGACTTGCTGGTTGGCACGGTTCGTTCGGTGAGCCAGCTTTTTATTCTTGGTTACGTGCTGACTCTGGTGTTTGGGCACCCCAGTGTGTGGATTTCCCTGGCAATGTTTACGATCATGATCGGGTCGGCTGTCCACATTATCAAGGGGCGGGTCAGAGAGAGCGAGGTGCCGGTGACCTTCCCTGTTTTTATTTCGATGTTTTTAAGTTATCTGCTCATTTCGGTCCTTGTCACCGGGGTCATTGTTGGAGCCAAACCATGGTGGCGGCCGGATTACTTCATACCGCTTGCTGGAATGATAGTCGGCAACTCCATGACTGCCTTGTCCATCAGTCTGGAAAGGTTGTTTGCTGATCTGCACGCCAGGCGTCAAGAAGTTGAAATGCAGCTTTGTCTGGGGGCCTCCTCCTCGGAAGCTGGGCGTCCCTTTGCCCGGGACGCAATCAAAGCGGGGATGATCCCGTCGATCAATTCAATGATGGGCGTTGGTATCGTCTTTATACCGGGGATGATGACTGGACAGATTCTGTCCGGTACAGACCCCATGGTCGCCATCCGGTATCAGATTATTGTCATGGTAATGCTGACAGCTTCCACAGCCCTTGGTTCGGTGCTGGTGGTTTTCCTTGCTGTAAAGCGCTGTTTTGGTGTTGGGCATGCCCTTGTCTTCAAAAATGAGTAACTATTCATCAGCACCCCACGGAGTCTTACCTCTGCGCACGATCAGGCAGGAAAATAGAGCATTACTATAGTTATCCGGCCTGCTTGTACGCATCTGGAGCACTGCTTAAGTTACGAAAATGAATGAATATTTTCAAGGACGCTGCTGATTCATATCTTTTTTGCTTTGCACAATTTCGAGCTCGCGATGGCGCAGTATCTCCTTGTTGGCCCGAGTTTGCTGGGGGTCCCGGTAAGGAATACCCCGCAGGGTTTCCATTAAAAAGAGATCGCGTTCCGGCAGCGGTTGGCTGATAATTTCCTGACTGCGTCCAGCAATGGTCCCGCCCCTGGGTCGACCAAAGGCATTGGTTTCTCCCACCAAAAAACCTGCTGTCACTAACCCTGCTCTCACCGGAATAGCCGCACAATAGGTGAGCAGTGCGCCAGAAGGGTCGAGTAAAGGAAGCAAACGTCCCAAAAAGTCGACCGTCCAAAGTTCACTGTTTCTTTGGGTAGAAAAGGCATCGAGCCACATCAGATCAAAGGGGCCTTCAACCTGGGTGAGTGTGTGGCGGGCATCACCCCATAAAAGGCGGATCGAGCACCCTGCTTCGCTCCATACCCCTTCCTTGCAGAGTGTTTGTAGACAGTTATTCCAGTTAAAGGCTGTATCTGTTTCACAGAGTTTTTCAGCAGCAGTCTCCACAACCCGTTTATCTATTTCCAAGGCAGTGATTTCTACATGACCACCACTTCGCATTGCCTGTTCACAGGCCGTAAGGCTGTTATAGCCGAGACCAAAGCATATATCCAAAATATGAACTGGTCCGTTATCGAGTCGTCTGTCCAGTTCAGCCGGTGAGCAGTATTTCTCACCAGCTTCTGACCGAGCCCCGGCCAGGGTATGATAATATTCCTTGAGTTCCGTATTCCAGAAAGTGATGCTGCCATCTTCGGTAAGGAAGGCTTCGGGCGTTGTTTCCATTGGTTGATAGTGTTTGTTTTTCTGTGGTGGAGACTGAAGGGCCATTCCCTGGTGTACCTGTCGTTTGTGTAGCTGCTGCAGCAGGTAATGGCGGAACTGCCCCTTGGACATGGACCAGTGGGGGGCAATCAATACTTCTTTCGGGGAGTCGGTGGTCAGGCGGATCAGAGGACGGTCCGCCGGGATGAGCGGCAGTAGTTTGAGCAGGATCTCACTATATTCATATTCGTTGAAGACCGGAAAGGGTGCGCTGTGAAAGGTCTTGGCAAGGGCGGTGTCTTTGATGATATGCAGATTATGCAATTTTACGGCATCAATGGGGAGTGGGGCAAGGGTTTGCATGGTCTGTTGGAAATCATGCAGGGACTCACCCGGAAGGCCGATGATGAGATGGACACCAACAAAGATTCCGGCCTGATGGAGCCGGTAAATAGCTTCCTTTCCTGATGCCCAGTCATGCCCTCGATGAATACGCTTCAGACTCTTGTCATGCACGGTTTGGATACCAAGTTCAACCCAGACATCTAGCTGTTCATGCAGGCTTTGCAGGTAAGTGATCACCTCTGGGGATAGACAGTCAGGTCTGGTGCCAAAAGTTATAGCCCGGAAATGATGTTCCTTTCTGATGGTACTGACGAGTTCGTCCAACAGCTCTGGCGAGGTAAATGTGCTGGTAAATGCCTGGAGATACGCCATAAAGGCTTTGGCCTTGTAGCGTTTTTTTGCAAAGGCCACTCCTGCATGGATCTGCTGGCGGATATCCTGGATATTGCCTATTTGTACAGCCCGTGCCCCGTCTTCAGGACAGAAGGCGCACCCTCCAGAACCATTGCTGCCTCGGTGAGGGCAACCAAATCCAGCATCGAGTGGCACCCGGTAGAGGATGTCTCCGTAATGCTGCTTGAGATAATCACGATATTCAAATATGGGGGATTGGCTGGTCATCAGGTCGTGGAAAAAAATAAATGAGATTGTAAGCTTCGGAGTTCGATCAGTATTTATCGGGAGAACGTACTCTTCAATTGTTATTGGAATAAAAAAATCAGGATGGGTGCAAAAAATGAGCAGTTTGGCTGTTTTTTAACAGAATGCTAACACACTGGTGATATCTTGGTGGGTTTTTATTCTCATTTTACAGTGCTCCGAGGTCACTGTCAGCAATCCTGGAGTTCACAATATAATAGTCATGAAAGATGAGACGTAAAAATCTGATACCGGACATCACTGATTTTTAATGGTGTTATAATGCATTGAAAATAGTCAGTTGGCAGGCTGCTTTTGTGGTACAGGGGGGATGAAAAGACTGCTCAACTGCAGGTTTGGATTTGTTTTAAAGAATGGAGAGAAGGGTAATGTTTGGAGAATATACAACTTTTTTTAATTGATTTCTATCAGATAACATGTTGATAATAATATTATATACGTCTTTCTCGATAGGATATTTAATGGATACTCACCACTGTTAAAAAAGCGTTGTTTCGCAACTCTGCCGCGTGTCGCAGAATATTAAAAGGAGATAAAAGGAAATATCAAGAGGCAAGCTTCTGATATAAAAGATAAAATATAATTGAGGGTAAGCGCTCATGAACAGCACGGACAAAAACAACTCTTTCCAAAAAGAGGCAATTGAAGCCGCGATCAAGATTACGATTCTTGGAGCCATGATTGTGTGGACCCTGCTCATTATCAAGCCCTTTCTTATACCCGTTCTCTGGGGGATGATTATTGCAGTAGCCATGGAGCCGCTTATTGCTAAACTTGCGGCAATGATGGGGGGACGGAGGAAAGTTGCCGCTGTTCTTTTTGCCCTTGTTGTTATCGCTGCCCTGATCATCCCTTCGGTAAAGCTGGTTACCTCCTCTGTTGACACTATTCAGTCCATTACAACAGCCATGGATGAAAATACCTTAAAAGTTCCCCCCCCGCCTGCAAATGTTAGCGAATGGCCATTTATCGGTCCCCCATTGAGTAAATTTTGGACCCAGGCCTCCATTAATCTGGAAGCAGCCCTGAAACAATACGGTCCGCAGCTGAAAACTGCTGCCCTGACATTGCTCGGCTCTATTGGTGGGGGGGTGAAGGGGGTTTTTATGTTTATCATTTCAGTAGTTATTGCTGCAGCTTTCCTGGCTACAGCAGATAAAAGTTCTGCAGGAGTTTCAAAAATTATTACCCGTTTTGCCGGTCATAGAGGGGAAGAGATTACCAGCCTTGCCACAGCAACCATCAGAGGTGTGATGCAGGGCGTTGTTGGAGTGGCGGTTATCCAGTCAATCCTGTCAGCCATTGGTATGGTGGTTGTCGGTGTACCTGCTGCAGGTTTATGGGCTGCACTTGTACTGGTACTGGCTGTCATTCAACTGCCCCCCATCATTATTCTCGGTCCTGTGGCTGCCTGGGTTTTTACAGCCTCCACAACTGTGCCAGCCGTTATTTTTTTGGTGTGGGTGATACTGGTAAGTGCCAGTGACGGTATTTTAAAACCGCTGCTCATGGGGCGAGGTGTTGATATTCCTATGCTGGTGATTTTGCTTGGTGCTTTGGGCGGGATGATGCTGTCGGGGATCATTGGTTTGTTCGTGGGCGCTGTGGTAGTTGCCATCAGTTATACCCTGTTTATAGCCTGGGTTGATGAAGCGGAAGGAGCCTCTCTTCCTGGTGAGGATTCCGAAACCGAATAGAGGATACCGCGCAACGGTCATGATTACCTTCCACCGACAATCAAATATTATTGCAGCGTTCCTTTTGTTTTTGTTGGGTGGCTGTACAATGGTCGGGCCCGACTATCAGACTCCGGAAGCGCAAGAACCGACAGTCTGGAGTGTCGAAGATGCTGATCTGTTTAAAAAGCCATCAAAGGATGATTCGATAGCCTGGTGGACTCTTTTTAATGATCCTGTGCTGGATCAACTTGTCGAGATCGCCTTTGAGCAGAACCTGGAACTCCGCAGTGCCGGGCTTCGTATTTTGGAGGCCCGGGCTCAACTGGGACGTGTTCGGGGGAATATGTATCCTCAGATGCAGGAAATGAATGGTGATCTGTTCACCATCGGGGCAACAGGTCCAGCTGAAAACAGGTATTATGCTGCTGGATCTATCGGGTTTGATGCTGGTTGGGAGATGGATTTCTGGGGTAAATTCCGTCGTGGGATTGAATCTGCTGATGCCAACCTGCTCGCCACTGTGGCAGATTATGATGATTTGTTGGTTTCGTTGACAGCGGAGGTTGCCCGTACATATTTTGCCATACGGACCCAGCAGGAGCGTATCGACCTCGCCCAAAAAAATGCTGCACTGCAGCAACGGTCACTGCAGCTGGTTATCCTTCAATTTGAAGCTGGAACAGTCACCGAGCTGGATGTCCTTCAGGCAAAGACCCTGCTTTCGAGCACCCTGACAACTATTCCAAATCTTACCGCTTCACTCAATTCCTTTAGAAATGGACTGGCTGTACTTTTGGGGATGCTTCCTGAAGAAATGAACGCTGAAGTCCTTCCAGCTGGCGATATACCGTTGCTGTCGACAAAAATAGCAGTTGGAATGCCCGCTGACCTTCTCCGTCGCCGACCTGATATACGCCGGGCGGAAATGCGGGCAGCGGCGCAAAGCGCCCAGATTGGTATTGCCAGAGCAGAACTCTTTCCAAGTTTTACCCTGTTTGGTTCCCTTGGCTGGAGTGCCACCGACAGGGGAAACAGCGATTTAGGGGATATCTTTGACGCCAATAGTTTTTCCTACAGTTTTGGTCCGGCGTTTAAATGGAACCTTTTCAACTATGGACGACTCAAGAACCAGGTTCGCATTCAGGATGCCCGTCTGCAGCAGCTGATCACCGCGTACCAGAATACTGTTCTCAATGCTGCCAGAGAGGTGGAAGATGCCATGCAGACCCTTGACCAGGCGATTAAGGAAGCTGAGCTGCTCAAACAGGGAGTAGAGACTTCAAGGCGATCGACGAATCTTTCCATGCTGCAGTATAAGGAAGGACTGGCTGATTATCAGCGTGTCCTGGATTCCACCAGGTCGCTAACCCAAAAGCAGGATCAGTACGCACAGACAAAAGGTAATATTGCCACTGATATCGTTACTCTGTACAAAGCCGTCGGTGGGGGGTGGCAGATCCGGGACGGGAAGCCGTATGTCTCTCGCGCAGTCAAAGAGGAAATGGAGAGCCGCACAGATTGGGGACGCCTGCTTGAATACCCGCTCCCTTAAACATCGTCCGGTAAGAGCAAGGGCATGCATTGCTGTCCTGGATGTGTCTGTATTTTGCTGAGTAATAACGGAATTAAAACGGTATTTTTTAAATTCTTAACTGGGTTGAGCTATGTCGAGTGAAAAAACAGCCACCAAGGAAGAAACCCCTGCAGTTGATGCTGCAACTGTGGAGGAGGAGGGGAGTGCAAAGAAGAAGAAAATCGATCCGGTTTCACTGTGGACCGCAATTGTTGTCGGTCTCTGTCTGCTTATTTTTTGTCTCCACGTTTTAGCCGATAAATATACCCCCTATACCAGTAACGGAAGGATAGAGGCCTTTGTGGTGCCAATCGTGCCGCAGGTTTCCGGTTCGCTCACATCGGTCAATGTCACCAACAATCAGTTTGTAACAGAGGGGCAGGTACTGGCAGTGGTCGATACCGCTAAGTATGAGCTGGCAGTGCGTCGAGCTCAAGCAGACCTGCAGCTGGCCACCCAAACTTCTGAGGCAGATATTGCCACAGTCACAACTGCTCAGGCAAGAGTTGCTGAAGCAGAAGCCAACCTCCGTAATGCCCAAGTGAAAGGGCAGCGTATCATAAAATTATCAAAACAGGGTGCTGCTTCATTGTCTAGGGCTGATGATGCCCGATCAAGAATTGAGGGCAGCAAAGCAAAGCTTGCAAGCGCACGCTCAGAGTTGGAGAAGGCAAAAAGTAACCTTGGAAAAACAGGTGAGGATAATGCAAAGGTCCGGTCAGCGCTGACGGCTCTTGAAATTGCCCAACTCGACCTCAGGCGGAGCACAATACGGGCACCTTCTGATGGTGTAATTACTAACCTGACGGTTGATGTCGGCCATTATGCTGCAACCGGAGTACCGGTAATGACCTTTATCGCCACCAAGTTTGTCTGGATCCAGGCTGACATGCGGGAAAACAGTCTTTTAAATATTAAAAAAAATGACCCTGTGGAGTTGGTTCTGGATGCTGCACCCGGCCATGTTTTTAAAGGAGAGGTGGTAAGTGTTGGTTTTGGTGTTTCCGATAATACAGGTAACACCCTTGGCAGTTTAACAACCGTCCAGCCTACTCAGGGGTGGTTACGACAGGCACAACATCTGCCGGTGCTGATAGCATTTACCGATGATGCTGCAAAAGGGTTTAAGCGGGTGGGCGGACAGGTTAACGTGATCGTCTATACAGGCAACAGGCCGCTGCTCAATACACTCGGTCGATTCTGGATTCGGATGATCAGTTTTCTCTCCCATATATACTGATAATGGGGTTGTGCAAGTGGACAGTACAATGTTGACGATAGGTCTTCACCCGGTCTGCCTATGAATGTTCAGGCCGTAAAAATAGTGCGTATGACCGTTGGTCTGACAGCGACCGTGGCCGTAAGTTACGGTATCGCCTGGCCGCTCTTTTTTGTTACGCCTATTTTTGCAGCGATATTTTTGGTATTTCCTGTCTGGATCGGTTGGCAAATGGCTTTGCAACTCATCGGTCGCCTGATCTTCAGCCTTTTTATCGGACTGGTCATTAGTGAATATCTGCTCGGTTTTCCTGTTCTCTGCATACTGATTGTGGGCTTGTTGCTGTTTTATATCTATTACAATGACACACCTGCTGCACCCCCAATGGCGACCCTGTTTATGACCATAGGCGTAATAATGGTGCCGATTATGGGGCTCTCCGGGGCCGAGCTTGCACACCTGATTGCAATTGGTTTGTGGTTTAACATGACATGCGGCCTTTTTTTTGCCTGGGTATTTCATCGGCTTATCCCAGACAACCTGGCTGTACAAGAGGCAGGAGCTCGTCCCGCCGTTGTGAAGCCTCCGTCGCCACCGCAACCTACACCAGAGGAGCGTGTACGCCTGGCCCTGATAAGTACTGTTGTCGCCCTCACGGCGGTTGTGCTCTTTTTTTCTCTCAATCTTGCCCAGTACTCTCTAGCCATGCTCTATATATGCTTCATGGCTGGAACACCAAGTACTGTTGCCTCTTTTCAGGTGATGAAGGCCAATTCCCTGGCAACCTGCCTTGGCGGTGCGGCCATTATCGTTGTATTCAACCTGCTGGTGGCCGTGCCCACGTATTTTTTTCTTTTGGCAATGGTGCTCCTGGTCACCTTGCTGTTTGCGGTGAAAATTTTTTCCGGCGGAGCGCATGCAGCAGCTTTTAACTCCGGATTAACCACGTTTCTGGTTTTGCTCGGCAGTTCAACCGGTGTTGATCAAGTGGCAAGTACCAATTTTTATCTGCGTATCGCCCAGGTACTGTTTGCAGGATTGTTTACACTTATTGCTCTCAGGGTGGTTGAGCATATCTTGCGACCGAGAAGAAAACGGGTAAAACGGAATACGTTAACAGGTGTTTAATCTGGTTCGAGTGTTCCTGTACAGATGGTGTCCTGACGGTCGCTGGTTGTTGACAGTGATACCAGAGGATATCAGCTAAATCATTTTTCAATGTAACCTGTAGAGAGGTAATAATGAAAAAACAGTATCTACTTTTTTTGGGGGTTCTGGTCTGGTGTATCCTGTGCGGTAATCTACAGGCCAGCGAGATAGAGCAGATTCAGGAGAAAGGGGAAATTATCGTCTCCCTTAATAAAGATTATCCTCCTTTTTCCATGGAGAAAGATGGAAAACCCATGGGGTTGGACGTCGATCTGGCTCGACTGCTTGCAGAGTATATGGGTGTCAAGGTGAGGTTCATACGACCTGCATTGTATGAGGAACAGATTCCTGCCTTACTCTCTGGGAAAGCTGATATTATTATTGCGGCGATGACACGAACAGTTGAGCGTGGACTTTTGGTGAATTTTACCGACCCGTATTTTGCGGTGAGCCAGGCAGCTTTGGTGAAGAGAAAAAAAGTTGCCAGTGATGCCGAATCCTATTTTGACCTGACAAACATCCATAACCTCAAGCTTGGGGTTAAGGCAGGGACAACCCATGAGGCGTTTGCGCGCCAACTTTTTCCCGATGAGGCTGTTGTTACCTATCCGACAGTGGAAGCTGCTGCAAAGGCCCTTGTTAATAATGAAATAGATGCTGTCACTGCT
>JAUVLX010000077.1 GCA_030600525.1 Desulfobulbus sp.
CGCAGTATGAAGGAGATCCTCAGGGGGTGGGAGGGTGCAGTCCAGGCACTGGAAGATTTTGAACGGTTGGGGATAGAATTGGAACCACCGTATAGTGGTCTTAAGGATATCTATTTAAAGCTACGGGCAACAGTTTCACGGCTTTCGGCTCGTGATGAACAGCGAACCCTGGCGGTCTTACTCGCATCCGGCCCTTCAACCTTAAAAGAAATTAGCTTCGATCTTGGCCTCAATTACTCATTAAACAGGCGAATCATGACTGCTTTAGTGACAACCGGGGCGATTGAGGTCCGCGAGGGTGATCATGAGATTGTTTACTGTGTAAAAGAAACTGCTTTGCCCGTAGTCTTGTTTTTGACGCGAGAAACCATTGGCCTCGATTTCCTGACGATGATCACAAGCCTACTGGAGGAACACAATGAGTGATTTTTTCAAGCAGCTCAATAACGGCTATGTGTTCACCTATGTGGTGTTGATCATCCTCATTCAGGTTGGGTATAATTGGTATAGACAGGAGAAAACCAAAGAAATAGAGACGCTGAGAAGGGGGCTTGGCCTCCCAGAAGACATATTGGTTAACCAGAGTAAAAAATTGTCAGAGCTTAAAAAGGAATCAGTGGTACAGGCTTTTGTCCTTCTCGTTCCCCTGGTGGTATTACCGGTTATTCTTTTTGGGTTTTCAAAGTTGGATAAGGATGCAGACCCTGCCAATGGGCTGTTTTTTGCTTTCATTGTATTTTTAGGCTGGTTGGCATTCTCCGGCACAGATTTGGCCAAAGCGGCAATCGGTGGCATCGCGTTTCGCACGGTTATGACTCTGGCAAACACCATACAGGTAGGAGACCGGGTGACCATCAACGGCCACAGTGGCAAACTGGTCGATATTGGTATTTTTTACCTTACCCTGGTTACTGTGGATGATGATAAGGTGTGTTTGCCCACCGTTAGTTTGTGGCGAAGTCCGTTGGTTTCAGCTAATGATGGAGATCGCTCCTCATTGTGTGTTATTTCGTTTTACCTCTCCTCTTCAGTAACTTCTGAGCAACTACAGGCAGCAGAAGATGCCATCTGGGATGCTGCTCAGGCATCAGTGTATTTTGAACCGACCAAGCCACAGCAAATCTATTACACGCAGCATCCTCATTATATAGAGCTTATTACCAAAAGCTATGTTGCCTCGACGTACAACGAACCTCTGTTCAGGAGCGAAATTACCCATAGTTTTCTTGAGTTTTCCATCGAGAATGCAATCCCGCTTGCCTAATGTAATCCAGTCCTGACTACGCAGGGGCAGACGGTTGATGATGAGGGGAATTCCGATGGTTGACTGAGCAATGTAATATGATTTATAGCTTTGCTATTGTTTGAAATCATGAACAAAATGTCAGTTCACTAGAAAATTATTTTTTTCGTGGAGCATTTATGAGTCCCAAACCTATTTGCTTTGTTTTGATGCCATTTGGTCAAAAGGCAGATCCTGCGGGTGGTCCTGCAATCGATTTTGACCGGATATATACCACAGCACTTGCACCAGCTATTGAAGATGCGGACATGTTACCCATTCGCGCTGATGAGGAAAGAACTGGTGGAATCATTCACAAACCTATGTTTGAACGACTTTTGCTCTGCGATTATGCAATAGCCGATCTCACCACTGCAAACGCAAATGTTTTCTACGAACTGGGTGTACGACACGCAGCTCGGCCAGCGACAACGCTTACTATCTTCGCAGAACAGCAGCCTATCCCTTTTGATGTGAATTTTCTTCGTTCCCTCTCCTATGACCTTGGTAAAAACAACACCTTTGACGATTTTAAAGCTCAGGCATTGCGCAAAGCCGTGAGTGGAAAGCTAAAAGACCTCAGGGAACTCGCCACTCAGCAGGCACCAGTGGATAGCCCGTTGTTTGATCTCCTCAAAGAATGGGAACCAGGCAATATTGCTCGCCTCAAAACCGATATTTTTCGGGAAAAGGTGCAGCTGAACGAAGAATTGAAAAAACAGATGGCTGCCATCCGGCTCAAAGGTAAAAATAAAGAAACCCGTGATGAAGCCAGGCAAGAATTACAAACGCTTCGAGACAGTCTTGGGGTCTTGGATTCTGTAGAGGCTGGGACGGTTATAGACTTAATGCTTTCATTCCGTGCTCTTGAAGATTGGGACGGCATGATTGCGATTTATGAAGATATGCCGGTTGTATTAAAGCGACAGATTCTTGTGCGTGAACAGCTTGGGTTTGCCTATAATCGTCGATCCGGGGCTGGGGGCAATTTGGCTGATCGTGAGGAGGCTCTGCGGATTCTTACTGAAGTTGAAGAGCAGCAGGGGCCAAGTTCTGAAACATGCGGGCTCATCGGCAGAATCCATAAGGACAATTGGACTGATGCATTTGAGAGGGATGATCAGTTAACAGCACTCGGGCATCTCAAAAAGAGCATAGAAGCGTATTCGCGTGGATTTTTGGTCGACCCACGGGATGCCTACCCAGGGATCAATGCAGTTACCCTGCTCGATATAAAGGGGGATGCAACGTCCCTTGAACGTAAAAAAAGGTTACTGCCGGTTGTGCAGTTTGCAGTGGAGCAACGAATGACCCAAGGGGAACCTGACTACTGGGATCACGCGACCATGCTTGAGCTGACGGTACTGAACAATGATTTTGACCAGGCGATTGAACATCTTTCCGACGCACTTGCAATGATCAGAGAAACATGGGAGCCAGGAACCACTGCAAATAATTTAAAAATGATTGAAAAAGCCAGAAGTGGTCGTCAGGAAGATACGTCTGTACTGTTAGGTATTATTAACGAGCTGGAATCAAGAACCCAATGAATGCGGAGTAGTTTTAGCAGGGTGCATTTGATGGCTGCCGGAAGAAAAGGGTGCTGGTAAAGATTCTTGGCGAGTAAGTGGCCGTGGGGCATTCAATCCATATGTGCAATCTGAGCAAAAGATTGAGGGCAAAAAGGGAGGTAATGTTTGGCAGATAAACCAAATCGGTTAGCTCGGGAAAAAAGTCCCTATCTTTTGCAACATGCCGCAAACCCTGTGGACTGGTATCCATGGGGGGAGAAGCCATTTCGTGTTGCCGCTGAAAAAGATCGGCCTCTGTTTGTAAGTATAGGCTATTCCACCTGCCACTGGTGCCATGTTATGGCCGGTGAATCCTTTACAGACTCGGACACAGTTGCTTTGCTTAATCGATGGTTTGTCAGTGTAAAGGTGGACCGGGAAGAACGGCCTGATGTGGACCAACTCTATATGGCTGCAATTATGACTATGAATGGTCATGGCGGCTGGCCTCTGTCTGTTTTTCTGTTGCCTGATGGCAGACCTTTTTATTGTGCCACCTATATTCCTCCTGATTCCATGCCTGGGCGAATAGGTTTCACAGATCTGCTGAAGCAGCTTCACCAGGTTTGGGTAAATGATCGAGGAGCGCTGGAGGCTGTTGCTAATAGTGTTTTAGAGGCCATTCAACCCGTAGTTTCGAAACCTGTAGCAGTAGTACCTGTGGAAACATCGGCAGCAGCAACTTTTCAGGCATTTAAACATGCCTTTGATCCTGTCTGGGGAGGTTTTGGGCAGGCTCCTAAATTTCCGCGTCCAGTAGTATTGCGTTTTTTGATGCACTATTTCCATTATGCCAAAGAAAGAAGCTCCCTTGATATAGCGTTAACCACGCTGCGAAAAATGGCAGGTGGCGGGGTGTATGACCAGGTTGGTGGTGGTTTTCATCGGTATTCGGTGGACCACCAGTGGCGCATTCCGCATTTTGAGAAGATGCTCTACGATCAGGCCCAGCTTGTTCAGGCTCTGCTGGATGCCTTGTGTGCTACGGCAGAGCCTTTTTTTGCGGAGATTGCTGATCAGACCCTTGGCTATACGCTTTGTGCTTAGAGAGGACCTGAAAAACCATTTTAGTCAGCAGAAGAAGCAGACAGTAAAGATCCGTATAAAGAGGGGAGGAGGGGTGAAGGGTGTTTTTACCTCTGGATTGAAGAGGAGCTGGTTAAAAGTACAGGCGCAGCTGCAGCCAATGTGTTCAACTATGTATACGGGGTGGAGTTTGACGGTAATGCCCTGCATGACCCACATGGGGATTTTTCTGGTCGTAATGTGCTGTATTGCAAGCACTCTCTGGTTGAAGCCGCCGAACATTTCGGTAGTTCCGTGGATGAGGTAGCTGCTACTCTTGAACAGTCAAAAGCAAAGCTCTTTGCGATCCGGGAAAAAAGATCCCATCCCCATTTGGATGATAAAATTATAACCAGCTGGAATGGGATGATGATAGGTGCCATGGCAAGGGGCGGGGCAATTCTTGGAAGAGCCAGGTATATAAAAGCTGCTGAAAAGGCAGCATCATTTTTGAAGGCAACACTCTATCAGCCAGATACTGGCCAACTGTATCGACGTTTCAGGGATGGTGAGGTCGCAATAAAGGGGCAGCTTGATGATTATGTGCAGCTTGTTGCGGGGTTGATAGAATTGTATAAGGTTGTGCAGCAGCCTGAACTACTTGAATGGTCTCTGCAGCTGACAGCCAGACAGGTGGAGTTGTTCTGGGAGAGTGAGCAGGGGTGTTTTTTTGATAGTGCTGAAGATCCAACCCTGGTTTCACGTCTGTATGCAGATTATGATGGAGCTGAGCCTGCAGCCAATTCGGTGGCCTTGATGAATTTGCTGGTTTTAGGTGCGCTGACAGGTCGGAAGCAATGGTTGAGCATGGCTGATCAGATTATGGCATGTTTTGCCGAGAGAATGCAAACCGCGCCTACTGCTTTGCCCCTCATGCAGCAGGCAGCATTGGTTGCAAAGAACAAAATGTTTTTTGTGGTGGTGGTTGGCGAGCCAGACAGTTTCCACACCCAGGAAATGATGCGTATGGTTCATCGATTGCCTGCTTACACCTGTTTCCCGTTGCTGGCTGATAACGGACCGAATCAGCAATGGCTTGGCCGCCATGTGGAATGTATCAGCGCGTTGCCGCCGCCGGTAAGCGGTACCACTTTTGCCATTGTGAGTGACGGGAAAAAGTGCAGTGAGCCGATCACAACGTGTGCAGCAGTCAAAGAAGTGCTCGTGAACGATTTGCGGTAGCCCAATAGAAAGAGCCTATTATTGTTACCCGGGAAAATGATCTATGAGTAGCGATTTTAAACCCAATGCTAAGACCCGCTGGCGGCAACAGCTGTATACCATTATTTTTGGTTCTGATACCTTTGCTGGAAAGCTGTTTGACGTCTTGCTCATTGTAGCGATCAGCGCCAGTGTTGTGGTGGTGATGTTGGATAGCGTGCGTGCAGTTCGTGAACAGTGGCTGGTACAGCTAAGAGGATTAGAGTGGTTTTTCACGATTATTTTTACAGTTGAATATATTCTGCGCCTGTTATGCGTTGCAAAACCCGCTCGATATGCAAAATCGTTTTTTGGAGTTGTTGACCTGCTCGCGATTTAGCCTACTTATTTTGCTCTATTTATTCCAACCACCGCCTATCTGGTGGTTATTCGTGTGGTCCGTATTTTACGGGTGTTCAGGATTTTGAAGTTGGGGGCGTATATAGGTGAGGCAAATGTTATTCTCCGTTCTCTTCTGGCAAGTCGAAAAAAATAGAAGTTTTTTTGTTTACTATCCTGACCCTTGTGGTGATTTTCGGCTCCCTTATGTACGTTATTGAAGGGGAAGAGAATGGGTTTACTTCCATTCCCCGTTCCATTTACTGGGCCATCGTTACCTTGACCACGGTTGGCTATGGCGACATTTCACCCAAGACGGGATTGGGTCAAATGATGGCCTCTCTCGTCATGGTCTGTGGGTACGGAATTATTGCCGTGCCTACCGGCATTGTATCGGCAGAGATGGTCAGGGCTTCCAGACAGCATGAAGAATACAAAATGTGTCCCAACTGTAATGATCGTTTTCATGACACCCATGCAGTGTACTGTAAAAGCTGTGGTGTGAAATTTGAGTAAACCGAAGGGTTTGTTGCGGCTTGTTTTAAGGATGCAGGAAGGGGGATGATGAACAGGGCGTTACGCTAACGATACCTATTATCTGATAACTGTTAGTTCTACGTTGATAATGTGTTTTTCGGCTGGAGAGAGTGTTAAGAGTCTCTTCAGCCGAGGTTTATCGTGTTTGTTCTGCAAGTGGAGTTGTGACAGAACTCGTTAAAGGGTTCCGTCCACCACTTCCTGGGGAAGGGCATGTTTGACGTCATAGATGACGCATTGCTCGCGGCAGAAACCTTTTAGATTTGTTGCAGAAAACTCAGTGAACTCCTGATGGGCAACTGCCAGGACAATCCCATCATAGTGGGCTTCCGGCAATTGATCGAGCATGGAGACGTTATACCGGTCTCGTGCCTCCTGATTATCAGCCCATGGATCGTAGACATCCACATGAGCACCGTAATTTTCCAGTTCTTCTATAATATCAATCACCCTGGTGTTGCGCAGATCAGGGCAATTTTCTTTAAAGGTAAGTCCCAGTATTAATATCTTGGAATTAGCTACGTGGATTCGCTTCTTTAGCATCAGCTTAATGACTTCCGATGCTATGTACCTGCCCATATCATCATTAAGGCGGCGACCAGCCAGGATCATTTCCGGATGATATCCAACCTCCTGGGCTTTGTGGGTGAGATAGTAAGGGTCAACCCCAATGCAGTGTCCACCAACAAGGCCGGGGCGAAAGGGGAGGAAATTCCACTTGGTGCCCGCAGCCTTTAGTACTTCAAGGGTATCGATTTCCAGTTTGTTGAAGATGAGGGCCAGTTCGTTGATCAGAGCAATGTTGACGTCCCGTTGGGTATTTTCGATAACCTTTGCCGCTTCCGCAACCCTTATGGAGCTTGCTTTAAAAGTGCCGGCAGTAATGATGGCACCGTAAAGGTCGTCCACAAACGTTGCAATTTCCGGGGTAGATCCAGAGGTGACCTTCATGATAGTCGGCAACCGGTGATCATGGTCGCCAGGATTAATACGTTCCGGGCTGTAGCCTGCAAAAAAGTCTTTGTTATACGTTAACTTTGCCTGCTGCTCGAGGATCGGGATGCAGACTTCTTCTGTTGCGCCCGGAAAAACTGTTGATTCGTAGATAACCACATCGCCTTTTTTTAATACTTGAGCCACAGTGCGTGATGCACCCTCTAACGGGGAAAGGTCTGGCCGCTTGTTGCTGTCGATGGGGGTCGGCACCGCAATGATAAACACATTGCAGTTCTGGAGGTCGTCAACTGAAGAGGTAAACCGGAGATTTGCTGCCTGTTTGAGCTCTGTAGAGCTTACCTCCCTGGTGGAGTCGCTCCCATTGCTGAGTTCTGCTATGCGTTCCTGTTTCAGGTCAAAGCCGATAGTTGGCACCTTTTTACTGAATTCAACCGCCAGCGGCAGGCCAACATAACCAAGACCGATAACAGCTATTCGTGAGGATTGTATTTCAGGCATCGGGGCTTCCTGGTAGAATTTGAAATGTTAAGGGTATTTTAGGAAAATACTATGACATTAATATATTATTATTGAGGTGAAAGGCGTTGCGAATAGATTAGTCTCCATAGTAAATAACACCGCTGGAGTCAGTTTCACTGACCTCAACGGCATAAAGACCATATCGTTCTGTGCGCAAGATTTCCTTGAGTTGGTCGAAAATATAGGTGGCAATGTGTTCTGAGGAAGGGTTGTTGATCACAAAAGCCGGGTGCTCGTTAAGATCGCAGTGGTCCAGAGTGTCTATGACTTCATTGACATGGAGCTTAAGTGTCTTGAAATCAATGCCCATGCCAAGGTGGTCCAGTTTTGCAGCACGTACGGTAATTTTGACTTTCCAGTTATGGCCGTGCGGTTTCTCACAGGTGCCAGGGTAGTCACGCAGATGGTGTCCTCCGGAAAAATGGGTTTTAATAAAAATATCCATTTGGTGATATGATTCCTTGTAAGATAAATAAAATCCTGGATTAGTGATGGCAATCCAGTGCTTAATGCTAATAGCGAGTATATGAAAAAAACATGCGATACTTTATTTCAAGGGCAGTTACATTGCAACCAGTATGAGCAGGGGTATCGTTTTTCCGTGGATGCAGTGTTGCTTGCCCATTTTTGCCAGTTGCAAAAGAGTGATACTCGTGTGCTGGATCTTTGTTGCGGCTGTGGTGTGGTCGGATTGATTCTAGCTTATAGGTATCCAGTTATACATGTGTGCGGGCTCGACCTGCAGCCATCCATGATTGAACTAGTGGTTGAAAACGTTCGGTGCAACGGGTATACCGAGCGGTTCACTGCGATCAATGGTAATGCCGGGCACATAGAGCAGTATAGCCAGCCAGAGTCGTTTGACCTGGTCGTGTGCAATCCGCCATACGGAAAGATCGACAGCGGGCGGTATAACCTGGTTGAGGAGGTCGCCATTGCCCGTCATGAAATCATCGGTGATTTACAGAGTTTTGTTCGAGGAGCAGCCTTTGCCATAAAAAACCGAAAAAAAGTTATTTTTGTTTACCCCGCAGCACACACAGGAATGCTTATCTCTGCAATGTATACTAAACGTCTTACCGTGAAGAGAATACAGCCTGTATACTCCTATCCCGGTCTGCAGAATGCGCGACTGGTATTGGTGGAAGCTGTCAAAAATGGCGGTGAACAATGCGAAATACTTCCGCCTTTTTACATCTATACCCAAAAAAATGGGGGGTATTCATCGGCAATGGAGGCCATGTACAGGGAGTGATATGCTAGCCAAGGTAAAAAGTGGTGCTGTTGCCGGTGTCAACGGATTGATGGTGGAAGTGGAGGTCGACCTGGCTCAAGGGTTGCCTACCTTTTCTACAGTCGGTCTTGCGGAGGGCGCTGTGCGGGAGGCAAAAGATAGAGTAAAGGCGGCCATCAAAAATGGTGGTTATGACTTTCCGCAGCGGAAAATCACCGTCAATTTAGCACCTGCATCAATCAAAAAAGAAGGGGCCGGGTATGATCTCCCCATTGCCCTGGGCATTCTTGCTTCCTCTGGAGTTATCCAGTCTGATACCCTTGTTGATACTGCAGTTGTTGGAGAACTCTCTCTAGATGGTTCGGTAAAGGGAATTCGCGGGGTACTGTCCATGGTACTTGCAGCCAGGGATAATGGGGTGAAACGTTTTTTAGTGCCTGCAGCAAATGCCTCCGAAGCTGCGGTTGTACAAGATATCGATATTATTGGCATTGAGCGAATTGACCAAGCCGTAGAGTATTTAGCTGGAGTGTTGGATATCGAATCGGTGGTAGTTGATCTGGATGTTTTCTTTGGCGCGACCAACCTCTATCAGGACGATTTTAGCGAAGTCAAAGGCCAGGAGCATGTAAAACGAGCATTGGAAGTTGCCGCTGCTGGCGGCCATAATATTTTGCTCAGTGGCGTTCCTGGAACAGGTAAGACTATGATGGCAAGGCGATTACCTGCTATTTTACCTGACCTGGCGTTGGAAGAAGCCTTGGAAACAACAAAGATCTATTCCGCAACCGGAGCCTTACCTCCTGAAACACCACTCATAGTTACCCGCCCATTCCGCGCACCCCACCATACTGTTTCTGATGCCGGTCTTATCGGCGGTGGCCATATTCCGCGGCCGGGAGAGGTATCGCTTGCCCATAATGGAGTTCTTTTTTTGGACGAACTTCCTGAATTTAAGAAAAATGTGCTTGAAGTGTTGCGCCAGCCAATGGAAGACGGCCATGTCACCATTTCGCGGGCAGCCATGAGTCTCTTTTTTCCTGCGCAATTTATGTTGGTTGCAGCCATGAACCCTTGTCCATGTGGGCACCTTGGAGATCCGTACCATGAGTGTACCTGCAGCCCTGTCCAGATACAGCGATACCGGAGCCGGTTGTCTGGTCCTTTGTTGGACCGGATAGACATGCATGTTGAAGTGCCTGCCGTTAAGGTGGAACAGCTTACGCAGGCTGCACCTGGTGAATCTTCTGCTGAGATAAGGCAACGGGTAAACAAAGCAAGAGCTGTCCAGTCGGAGCGGCTTCGGGCTGACAAACATGTGTACTGCAATGCGCAGATGTCGTCTCGCAATATTAAAAAATATTGTCAGGTTGATGAGCCGTCCCGTAAGCTGTTAGAAAATGCCATTACCCGGCTTGGCCTGTCTGCAAGGGCGTATTACCGGATTTTGAAGATTGCCAGAACCATTGCCGATCTTGAAGGTGTTAAGGATCTCCAAGTCTCCCATATTGCTGAGGCTGTACAGTATCGCCGGGTCCAGTATGAAAAATAAGGTGCCCTTTGCAAAAGGAAGGGGCGTTAGGTAGTTATGTCACTTTGTTTGATCTACAGGCAAAATTTTTTGTGCTGTGGATCATATATCCATACCCGCACCACATGTTAATAATGCACTGAAACCATGCTGCTGAAATATACTGCAATTCATAAAAATATAATAAGCGCTTTGGTGTTGCTCATCGTGCTAGCGGTAGCGTGCTATGTTTTAACCGTTAACCTGCGGCCTGTGCCTGATCCGGCAGACCTGGTACCTGTCAATACTGTTGCATTCGTCAAGGTGAATGACCTGGCAGAGATGTCGCTTGTTCTTAAAGACTCTCCTGTGGGTAAACAGTTGATGGCTCCTGAACTCGGTTCTGTCCTTGACCAGCTCGGAACAGAGCAGCGTTTGCAAGAGAAAATTTTAAAGACTGCTCAAGTTTTTAAAGAGCTGGTTGAACACCCTTTGCTGCACGTCATCTTTAGCAGGCAGGCTGCTTTGGCCTTTTTGCCGTCAGAAATTCAAGCCGATACTTCTGCTAACCATTTTGCTCAAAATCTGGTTTTTGTTGCCCAAGCAAAAGTGCCCATTGCGCCTGGTTTACTTTTTTCCAGGTTTGTGCCGGGAATTGTTGCCACCGGCAGTACCCATTACCACGGGACCACGATAACATCGGTGGCATTGGAAAACGGGATCACCCTTTATTATGCATTCCTTGAGCAAAGCCTTATTATGGGCCTTGATCCCCGTCCGGTACAGCGATGTATTAGCCTTGCTAAAGACCGTTTGCTGCGGTCAGGATTGACACTCTACCAAGATAAGGCATATCAGCAGGTTGTGGGGAAAACGCAGCATAAAGAGGGTTCGCTTTTGTATGTTAACCTGACCAGCGGTGCCGTGGAGTGGGCCAAACTTGACGAAAAGAGTGACAGCAGGATATGGGTTGGTGAAGAAGAACGGCTTTTTTTGTTACAGCGTTCAGAGAACAATAAAAATAGCATTCGGATGGTTCTCAAAGGATACGGACAACGGCCAACAGGTATTGTCCAGCATTATCAACTGGCATCTCCTGTCATAAATTCCCACTTGCAGCAAATTTCTTCAGGTACTGCTGTTTATTTTTGGAGCAACTGGCTGGATTTTTCCAAGTATTGGCTAATTGCATCCCAGGCACCCACCTTGAAGACTGCAACCGTGATGTTTTATATCGCCCAACAGTTCTATGAACATACAGGGATCGACATTTCGACCTTTTCCTCTCAGTTGGGGGAACAGTTTGGTCTTTTTATCAAAGAGGTGCCATCTACAACGTTTGCAACTGTACCCATGGTCTGCCTTCAGTTTCAGGTAAGGGATCCTGCTGCGCTTAAGAAATTGTTTGAAAAGCAGTTGAGGGGCGTCAAAACCCATATCACTCGATTAGGTGATATTGAGGCGGTTTCTGTGGTTATGGCGGGGGGGCTGATTCAACCAACTTATATTATTACGGATGAGTGGCTTATTATTGCTGATCACGTCAATCAAATTAAAGAGTTTCTGGATAGCAGCAAAAAAACGCTTCTTGCAGATGAGGCTTTTATTCAGGTTGACAATGGCTTTACCCGGAAAAGCAATGTACTCCTCTACGCAAGGATTGATAAAGTGAACCAGGGGCTGCTTCATTTGTTTTTCTGGGGTATAAATGCCATGGAGGGAACTCATGGGTTAACCC
>JAUVLX010000185.1 GCA_030600525.1 Desulfobulbus sp.
AATTTAGCCACTACTCGTCATTTGCCACTTCCAAATACCTGCCCACGTGATGCAAAACAGGTCTATATCACTATTATGCGTCTGGTACCTAATTGGCTAATTCACTTACCTTGCTATACATCTTAAAAAATAATGCAGTCAAATTGATTTGGTATTATACGCCTGCCTGTTAAAAAGAAAAGGGCAAACTCCCTAATTTTACTAATGTAATTTGCTGTAATCTTCGTGAAATCCCACAATGTGGGTGCCGTGAGATTGGCCGGCGTTAAAAAATACTGCTACAACATGCCCCTCATGCTTTCCTGAGGACTCAGGGGAATTCCACCTTTACCGCCACCTGTTGCCAGATCAGTAAAACAAAACCCGGAATCTCATCAGATCTTCTAGCCCTGCCATCACGCGAAGCTGTGACCTATTATCAGCACACAGCGGTTTTTATGAACCACCCGTTACTGGAGCAAAGAGAGTTTTTCCGTTTATGTTAGGGGGGAAAAGAGTATACATTGCCGGGAATGAGCGGGGCTTTATCCGCAAGGTATTTTCAGCACGAATTTTTGGTCTCGGCAATACCGAAACATCGGTATTGCCCAACGTGCGTGTATGGGTGATGGGCAAAACAGGTATGTCGAAGACAAACTCTATGGATATGAAAAAAGATTTTCGCCAGCGCCTACTGGAGCGATTTCAAAAACAGGAACAATTTACCAGTGGATACTCCCCTCTTTTTTCGCGGATGTGCGGCATTGTGGGTGAGTGGTTGCTTCAAGATGGTGATCCTATTGGCAAATGGCTGGTAACGGTTACCGCAGGGCGTGCCTCCTTTGATGTTCCCCTTTTACTCATGGCCGGACTCCATCAAAATGTCCTTGCCAAGGGTTCTGAAACTAGCGAATTGGCAGCCTATTATGCGACAGCTGATTGCCATGAAAGCCTCAAAGATTCTGATTTGCCGCAGGTGTTGCGTCAGGCGATTTCTTTACTGCAAGAGGACTTGACGGCATTTATCCAAACTGCCAGCGTCCAGACCAACGAAACAGGTCGTGGTTTATGTTGGTTGCTGCCGCTGTTGTATACCCCATGGCAGAAAGTGCACCTGGTTGACTTGGGGGCAAGTGCCGGTCTTAATCTGCTGGCAGAGCAGCGCAACTACACTCTGGTTGATGGAGACAATAGTAAAGAGATAGCCTTTTTGGGGCAGGGGAGAAAGGCACAGTTTGTGGTCAAATGCTTTGGCCGATGCGTTCTTCCGACTCGTACAACAGAAGCGGTGGAGGTTGTTTCAAGAATCGGTTGCGATAAGGTCCCTTTTTATTTGCAAACCAAAGAAGATGAATATACCTTGGCATCTTTTATATGGGGGGACCAGAAAGAGCGCATGACAAGACTCCAGGAAGGCATTGCAGTGCTTCGCGATATGGTTGCGAAAGGAATGCACCTGCAGCTCTATCCTGCAGATCTTCCCCAGGGGCTTGATGCTTTTCTGACGCAGCATATTCCTGCTACCCCTGCGTGCCCGGTTGTTATTTATAATACCTATTTAACTAACTACCTTACCGATAAAGGGCGTTCTTTACCTCTGCGAATCCATCAGTGGGCTACAGAGCAAAAAAGAGATATCCTGTGGCTGCAGATGGAAATTTCACGCAACGAACTGCAGCCGCCGCACAAGGGGTGGGTGCTTTGGCAGGCGAACCTGTGGCAACAGGGCATCCATTATAAATGGGATCTTGCCTGGTGCCACCCTCACGGTTCCCCTGTGCACTGGCTGCCAGGGGTGGAGCAGTGGGCCCGGTTCTGGCAACAGTAATCAACGCAGGAAATCGGTCTTTTTACATAGCCATCCTGGAATGTAGAGTGGACTTTTTACCAATTCGTCAACTATTGAACTGTATATAAAAGATTATGAGTACAAGTGTACTGGCAGCGCCCCAGATAACCACCCGCCAATTTTACGGGTGGGCTGCTGTTTTTGGTTCTGCCTTTTGTTTTTACCTGGCAACATTAATTATTCGCTGGTCCCACTCCTCTGTGGATATTGATCCCTCTTTCTTTGTTTTTTCCCGCTTTCTGTTGGGTTTTGTTGTGGTGTGCTTGACCATGCTCTGGAAAAAACAACGGCTGCAACCGCGTCGCTATCATTATTTGCTGGGCAGGACCATCGCCAATACCGTAGCGGTTTTTTGTTTTTATAAGGCGGTCGCTGTTTCCTCGGTGGCAGAGGCCAATATCCTCAATATGACCTATCCCCTCTTTGTGGCCCTTTTTTCGTGGTTGTTTTTAAAAAAACAGCGGGACAGTGTCGCCGTCGCTATCGTCATGATTGCCTTTGTAGGGGTCTGGCTAGTCCTTTCCCCTGGCAGTGTCGGGATGGGTTTTCATAATTTCTGGGGACTTGCCTCTGGTTTCAGTGCTGCCTTTGCCATAATTTATCTCAACATCAGCCGCCAGTTTCATGATTCTCAGACCATACTGTTTTTCATGTTTGGGGTTGGTTCTTTGATCATGTTGGTTTTCTTCAGGCACCACTTTTTCGTGCCTGACAGGACCGAGTTTTTCTTCCTCCTTTCCTGCTCTGTTGCCGGTGTTTTAGGCCAGTATCTGCTTACCTATGGTTTTTTCTTTGTTACTGCTGTTGAAGGTGCGGTCATTTCTTCAACCCGTATATTGCTTGCCGCCCTCTTAGGACCGATTTTAGTAGCAGAGCCTGCATTAACATTGGTCGGCTGGTTCGGTGCTGTATTGATTTTTGGAGCCAACGTGGGCTTGGCATTGCGCCGTAAAAGCCAGCCTCAGTAAATATTTTTCTTTGAAAGTATATCAGTTGTGACCGAAAGCAGGACATCGTCCTGTGGCTTGACGAAGCGGTCTGAGTTCGCTAGATACATGGCGTATATTCATATAACAACAGATCCCCGTATATTCTTTGCAGAGTGAGGTACCCTTTGATTTCTATTGGTATTGAAGAGCTATGTCGGCAGAAACCAGGCTGGATTAACGGAAAACGGCTAGGGCTGCTCTCTAATCAGGCCTCAACAGATCATAATCTGATCCATAGCCGAGACCGTCTTTTGGCCACTTTTCCTGGGCAGCTCACCACCATGTTTTCCCCGCAGCATGGCTTTTTCAGTGAGAAACAGGACAATATGATTGAGTCCGGCAACAGTACCGATCCGGCAACCGGTCTCCATTGCTATTCTCTCTATGGACAGACCCGGCGCCCTTATCCCGAGATGTTTGCTGATCTGGATGTTTTATTGGTGGACCTTATTGATGTCGGGACTCGAGTCTATACCTTTATCTGGACGGTTGTGTATTGTCTGGAGGTTGCTGCTGAGACAGGCATCAAGGTGGTTATCCTTGATCGGCCCAATCCCATCGGCGGTCATCTCGTGGAAGGTAATGTTTTGGAAAAAGAGTGTCGATCCTTTGTAGGGATGTGCGATATTCCCATGCGTCACGGCCTGACAATGGGTGAATTAGCCCGCTTTTGTGTCATGGAACGTGGTATTGACGTCGACTTGGAGGTTGTACCTGTCAAAGGGTGGCGCCGTGATATGTTCTTTGGCGAAACCGGATTCCCATGGGTCTTTCCCTCACCGAATATGCCAAGCGCCAGTACCGCGCTAGTTTATCCGGGACAGGTAATATGGGAGGGGACGACGGTGTCCGAGGCTAGGGGGACCACCTTGCCGTTTGAGATGTTTGGTGCGCCATATGTCCGGGCTGAGGAGGTGGTGCAACATATTGAGCAGGAAGAGTTGCCAGGTTGTCTGCTCCGATCACTGATGTTTGAACCAACTTCTGGCAAGTGGGCGGGGGCACCATGTAGTGGGTTTCAGATTCATGTGACTGATGCTCATCTGTTCAAACCTTACAGGACCAGCCTGGTCCTGCTCCAGGCATTGCTGATTCTGTATCCTCAGGATTTTGCCTACAAAGAGCCACCCTATGAGTACGAATTTGAACGGCTCCCCATGGATTTGATCATCGGTAGTAAAAAGATACGGCTGGAATTGGAACAGGGGGTGCCGATTGCAGAGCTTGAGCAATCCTGGCAACCGCAGTTGGCTGAGTACGAAAAAAAGCGATCAGCTGTTTTGCTTTACGAGGCGTAAGAAATACGCTAAGTTCCAGCCGCTGGCGGGGAACTATTACCATGCGGTGCGCATTTGTCGCGCCGTTTTTACAAGGGAGAATGCCACAATGTCGCGATCATATACTCTCCAGGAACTTGCTGAGTTTGTAGATGGAAAAGTTCTGGGTGATGGTGCCGTCGAAATTAACGGGTTGAATGGTTTTGACCTTGCCGGACCGGGTGATATTACCTTTCTGGTAGATAAAAAAAATATGGCAAAGGTTCCAGAGTGCAGAGCAAGCGCCTGCATTGTACCTAAGAGGTTCGACTCTCTGGGACTCCCTGGTATAGCTGTTGACAGACCGGATATTGCCGCTGCCCGTATTCATACTCTCCTCTTAAAAAAGGACTATGCCGCTACTGGTATTCATCCATCAGCGGTCATCGGTTCCGATTGCCATATGCCGGAAGCAATCTCCATCGGTGCCCATGTGGCCATCGGTGATGGGGTGCAAATTGGTGAAAGGGTAACCATTCACCCAGGAGTGGTGATTGAGGAAGGGGTTACCATTGGCAACGACACGGTCATTTATGCCAACGTTACCATTGCAGCAAACTGTATTATTGGCGATAGGGTCTACCTGCATCACGGTGCTGTTATCGGCAGTGATGGATTTGGTTTTGCCACAGATGCCATGGGCAACCATTATTCCAAGCCCCAGGTTGGTAATGTCCGCATAGATGATGACGTGCAGATAGGTGCATGTTCCTGCGTGGATTGTGCAGCCTTTGGGACAACCTGGATTAAAGCAGGGGTCCGGATCGACAATCAGGTGCAGGTTGCCCATAACGTGGTGATCGGCGAAAATTCGGTGATCGTTGCCCAATCCGGTATTGCAGGGAGCAGCACTCTTGGTAGAAGTGTTGTCCTGGGTGCCAAAGTAGGGGTAAGCGGTCATATTCATCTTGATGACGGTGTGATGGTCGCTGCCATGGCAGGCGTGCATAACAGTCAGCCCAAAGGGGCCCTTCTTGGTGGTGCTCCGGCTTTTGATGTGAAAAAATGGGGAAGGGCCACGGCTGCATACAGTCGTTTGCCGGAAATGATAAAAGAAATACGCCGGTTGCGTAAAGAAGTGGACCGGCTGACCGCCTTGAAAAAAGAAGGCGATGAAATTTGAGAGTTTCGATATGACCACAGAAAAAGAATTCAAATTGCCAATAGATATTAAAGGGATACTTGAGCTTTTGCCCCACCGATATCCCTTTATCCTTGTTGACCGGATCATTGATTTCGAACCAGGACAAAGCGTGACCGGATTGAAGAATGTGTCCATGGGCGAGCCATTTTTCCAGGGACATTTTCCAGGGGAACCTGTCATGCCCGGGGTCCTCATTTTAGAAGGGATGGCCCAGGCTGGGGGGATTCTAGCCTATCTCACTGATCAAACAATGATAGGAGAAAAATTGGTTTATTTTGCAGGGCTAGACAAGGTCCGGTTCCGCAAAGTGGTTCGTCCTGGTGATCAGCTCATTTTTAAACTTGAAATGATCAGGTATAAGGCTCGTCTTACCAAGATGACTGGGCGTGCATATGTCGATGACGAACTCGTAGCTGAAGCTGAATTGATGGCCACTTTTGCTTGAAAAACAATTTTGGGTGTATGTTATTGAAGACCGCACCCTTTAGATAGGATTTTTTATGAGTATACATGCCACAGCAGTGGTTGATCCGCAGGCTCAGGTTGACAGCACTGCAATTATTGACCCCTATGTCATTCTTGACGGCCCTGTGATCGTTGGACCGGATACCCGTATTTGTGCCCATGCGGTGGTATCCGGGCGAACTACAATCGGTGCCCGCAATACCATTGGCTCTTTTACCTCCATTGGTGCTCCGCCACAGGATATGCATTACAAGGGCGAGGAAACCGAGCTGATCATCGGTGATGATAACCAGATACGTGAATATGTCTCCATTCACCGGGGAACTGCCAAGGGTAATGGGCGAACCCTTATCGGTAATAATAACATGATGATGGCATACAGTCATATTGCCCACGACTGTACCATTTGCGATTATGTGATTATGGCCAATGTTGCCACCCTTGCTGGGCATGTCGAAATCGGTAATCATGCCAATCTCGGCGGTTTGGTTGCTGTTCATCAGTTTTGTCGGATAGGTGACTACGCCTATGTCGGTGGTATGTCTGGTATCGGGTTGGATGTTCCTCCTTATGTTATCATGGAAGGCACCCGTAATCAGATGCGTATATCCGGTGTCAACAAGATTGGTCTTCGCAGGGCCGGGATGAAACGCGATACCATCAAGAAGCTGGATGAGGCCTTTAAGCTTCTGCTTCGTTCTCCGCAGCTCCTGCTCAAAGATGCACTGGCACAGATTGAAGAAGAAATGATGGACTGTCCGGAAGTACAGCTGTTGGTTGATTTTTTCCATTCAAGTAAACGCGGCGTTGTTAAACGTACCCTTGAATAGTGGGCTTCATCGTTAATCAGTTAAATCGTAATTATTCAGCAGCACCCCACGGAGTCTACGCTTACCTCTGCGTACGATTAGGCAGGAAAATAGAGTATTACTATAGTTATCCAGCCTGCTTGTACGCACCTGGAGCATTGCTGAACAGTTATAGAACGGGGTTAAGGCGAGGTTTTTGTTATTCGCTGAATAGTTACGTTAAATCATAAATGGATCTAGCCTGTATGTCTGCAATTGGTCTCATAGCTGGAGGAGGGCAATTCCCTCTTCTTTTTACCCAAGCTGCGCAAAAGCAGGGGCGTA
>JAUVLX010000135.1 GCA_030600525.1 Desulfobulbus sp.
AAATCAAATTTCTTGCAGCCACCTTCCATGGCAAGCTCAACAAAGGCATCACGGGTACCAGAGGTAGGAGGTGGTCCAAGAACTTCAATGGCAATGGCTGGTAGTTCTGGGTTAACGTCCTTCCAGGTTTTATATGGATTAGGTACCAGTGTCTCTCCACCTTTGGGATCAGGTACATCCTTGGCGAGTGCAAGAAAGAGATCTTTACGACTTAATTTCAGCTGCTCAGCCTTTTTGGAATTGGCAATAACGATTCCATCGTAACCGATTTTGATTTCGACAATATCCTTCACCCCATTTTCCAAGCATTTTTTGTATTCAGAAGACTTGATACGACGGGATGCATTGGTAACATCAGGTGTTTGAACACCAACACCAGCACAGAACAATTTCATTCCTCCGCCCGAACCGGTGGACTCAATTTTCGGGGTTTTAAAGGTGGTGGTTTTACCAAACTGTTCAGCAACGGTGGTTGCAAAGGGGTAGACAGTTGATGAGCCGACAATGGAAATGTAATCTCTTCCACCAGCTGCCTGAGAGGTGCTTGCCGCAGACACAGCCAGTAAAGATGCTGCTCCAAAAATTATACTTTTCTTCAACATTACTTTTCTCCTAATACTTTTTTTAAAATCCAATTTTCAATGAAGGACTGTCTGCCGCTTCATTATAAAAAACGTTTCTCCAATATTTTTTTTCTCTTACCAGCGCCGCTCGAACTTCTTTCTCAAGAATACCGCTGCCCCATTCATGAAAATAAGGAAAGTAAGCAGCACCATGATAGCGGCAGAAGTACGTTCAACAAAGGCACGCTCTGGTGAGTCAGCCCAGAGATAAATCTGGACCGGCAGTACTGTGGCAGGATCAGTCATAGAACCTGGCACATCGACAATAAAGGCGACCATCCCAATCATTAACAGGGGCGCGGTCTCACCAAGGGCCTGGGCCATACCAATGATGGTGCCTGTCATCATCCCAGGCATGGCCAGCGGCAGTACGTGATGAGTAATGGCCTGCATCTTTGATGCGCCTACCCCAAGGGCAGCCTCCCTGATTGAGGGAGGCACAGACTTGAGCGACGCCCTACTCGCTATAATAATGGTCGGCAGGGTCATCAGGGTCAGCACCAACCCGCCGACAAGTGGAGCAGACCGGGGCAAACCAAAAAAATTAAGAAATACGGCCAGACCAAGAAGTCCGAAAACAATCGAAGGAACTGCAGCCAGATTGTTGATATTGACCTCAATTAAGTCTGTCCATCTATTGGAAGGAGCAAACTCCTCCAGGTATACTGCCGCAGAAACCCCAATGGGAAAAGAAAGAGCCAGAGTAATCAGCAAGGTGAACATAGACCCCATTATTGCGCCCTTGATACCTGACAGCTCTGGTTCCCTGGAGTCACCTGCAGTAAAAAATGTGGTATTAAATTTAAGCTCCAGACGGCCTGATTCAACCAATTGATCCACCCACCCAATCTGATCATCTGAAATCCGTCGTTCCGATTCGGGGACGTCACGGGAAATGTGGCCCTTAAGAAGCATATCTACCTCGTCATCGGCAGGTAGACGGGCACGTTTAGTCGTACCGATAAGGGTCGGATTTTTCAGCACCATATCCTGCAATTCAAATGCTGCACCAGAACTGACGAGTTTGTTCAACTGGCGCGTCTTCGACCTACCGTTTACATCAGGAAAAAGCTCGGCCATTGAGGTTTTAATTAGCTTCGCATAATTGGCATTGCGCATGTTTTCCACATCCAGCATCTGCTCATCAAAGGTAATATCGAGATATATCGCTGCCTGACGAAAGGCAGTCCAGCCGTTTGCTGTGATTGAACCAAACAAAAAAACCAGAAACAACATGCTGACGACAATTGCCGACAGACCAAACAGTTTGAACCGTTTTTCCTTACGATATCGCCTGGCAAGGCCGCGATTGACGATATCCATGGTAGAAGGCGTTTGCTTTTCCATACTTTTTTTCCAAATTACAGGTGGGTATTATTCGTATTCTTCACGGTATTTGCGAACCACGTAAAGAGCGATGACATTGAGTATCAGGGTGATAACAAATAACAACAACCCCAAGGCAAAGGCTGCCAGGGTCTTGGGACTATCAAATTCCTGATCACCAACAAGCAGAGTGACGATCTGTACAGTAACAGTAGTTACAGCCTGCAGAGGATTGGCAGTCAGATTCGCAGAAAGGCCGGCAGCCATAACCACGATCATGGTCTCACCAATAGCTCTGGACGCTGCCAGCAGAATGGAACCGACGATACCAGGCAGTGCTGCAGGCAGGATAACATGAGTAATGGTTTCGCTCTTAGTGGCCCCAAGACCGTAGGACCCATCTCTCAGCGACTGGGGGACAGCGTTAATGACATCATCTGACAGTGATGACACAAAGGGAATAATCATCACGCCCATGACAAGACCTGCGGCAAGGGCACTTTCAGACGAAACTGACAGGCCAAAGGTTACCCCAGCATTACGAATAAGCGGAGCAACAACAAGCGCTGCAAAAAAACCGTAAACAACTGTGGGAACTCCAGCCAGAATTTCAAGCAGCGGCTTCACGATTGCTCGGAATCGTTTACCGGCATACTCTGAAAGATAAACCGCTGCCATCAGCCCTATTGGTACTGCCACGGCCATGGCAATCCCTGAAATCATGAAAGTCCCTGCAAGAACAGGTATTGCACCGAAACTACCGGAACTACCTGCCTGGTCTGCTCTGATAGCCATTTGCGGGCTCCATTTAATGCCAAACAAAAAATCAAAAACCGATACCTGCTGAAAAAACCGATACGATTCGAAAATTACAGACAGGACGATGCCGACTGTAGTCAATATCGCGATTGCAGAGCAGAAAATGAGGAAAACCTTTACGACACCTTCCACATGATTCCTGGCTCTCATCGTCGGTTTGATCCGCGAATAAATAAATGCGCCGCCAACCATGGCACAGGTAAACATAACCACGGCCAACGCCAGATTGCCGATACGCTCCATGGCGATATATCTGCTTGCAGCAACTTGCAACTGTGGGTCCACCTCACCTGAAAAGAAATTTCCAGCAACCAGATTGCGCAGATCATTGACCAGCAGATTTAACTGCGCAGTATCAACATGGTCTCCATGGCCGACAATTGCCCCCAGAACCATGTTGGTGAGGACAGTATCAGATAAAGACTGCCAGACAGCAAAAATGAGCAGCGCAGGAATTCCGCACCAGAGGGCTGTAAGCAGCCCATAATAGCCGGGCCGGGAATGCGGCCTTACAGATTTATCCTTACTTGCAAATGCAAAGGCTTTCTTCTTCCCCATCACATAGGCAAGAGACGAGAGTGTGAGAGTGAAAACAACAAATAGGTTTGGCGACATTATCCGTGTCTCTTAAAAAAATAGTATGATCGAGTGTCAGTTCCATACCCTACCGCCCCTTTGTTAACCGTACGTTCGCCAACTGTTAGAATTCTGTTAAGACGGTTGCCATCAAGTCTCTTTTGCACTTATGGTAAGAGCACAGTGCAAGGGGATTTCATGCCCTATTGTTATCCTATCCCTCAATAGAGAAAACAAAAACGGCTATAATTACAAACAATTAGCTTCTTAGCTCTGCTGTGTTCTGGCAAAACTCTTCGATAATGAATATGTTTTACAATTACCTTTCAATCGTAAGCAATAACGACGCAAAAGGAGAACAGGATGGGAAAATGCATAGGCGTATTGACAGCAGGCGGTGACAGTCCAGGGCTGAACGCCGCGATTCGAGCCATTGGCAAAAGTGCTCTCAACTCTTATAACATGCAGGTAATTGGGTTTAGAGATGGTTTTCGGGGGCTCATGGAAAACCGAACAGTACAGCTCCAAGGTGATATTCTCTCAGGCATCCTGACTCTTGGTGGCACAATTCTTGGTACCAGTCGCGACAAACCACATAAAATGCCAGTGGGATCAAAAATGCAGGACATGACCGAGGTCATGCTCGACAACTATCATCGTCATCACCTGGAAGCACTCATCTGTATCGGTGGTGGGGTACCCAGAAAAACGCTCTCCGTCTCGCTCAGGCTGGAATGAATATCGTTACCCTGCCCAAAACAATAGATAACGATGTTGCCCTAACAGATATCACCTTTGGTTTCGACACAGCTCTTTCAATAGCCACAGATGCCATCGACCGGCTGCACTCGACAGCCCATAGTCACCACCGTATTATTGTCGTCGAGATCATGGGCCACAACGCTGGCTGGTTGGGACTCGGAGCGGGTATGGCCAGCGGAGCTGACGTCATTCTTATCCCTGAAATTCCCTATGACGTAAACCTGGTTGCAGAGGCCATTCGCAGGAGAAGGCACAGAGGCAAAAATTTCAGTATTGTTGCGGTTTCAGAAGGTGCCCTGGCAAAAGAGGATGACCTGCTCTTAACGGAGCTTCAGACTAGAAAGAAAAAAGCCAAGGAAAACGGGGATGAAAAAAAACTGAAAAAGGCCATAGACTCACTTTCCCAATTTAAGTCAATCCAGAAAGAAAATACCCTGCTCCTGTCCAGTAAACTTGAGACACTGACAGGACTTGAAAGCCGATTGACTATCCTCGGGCACCTCCAAAGAGGCGGCACCCCTTCGGCTGCTGATCGCATTCTTGCAACTCGCCTTGGGACAAAAGCGGTTGAAGCAATAGCTAAACAACAGTATGGCCACATGTTGGCTGTCAATGGAGAGACCACCCGATTGATTCCCTTGGAAGAGGTCGCCGGACAGCGAAAGATCATACCCATTGATCACCCATGGATACGTTCTGCTATTGAGACTGGAACTTGTTTGGGAGCTGAAATCCCCATACATGAGGTAGTCTAGATTTGTTCTGACAAACCCTAAAAAAAGCTCCACTTTGCAGGAAGAGACAAATCCCACACGGTGACAGTGATGGTGTTTTGGTTCTTGTTACAGTGAACAGTAGATCTATTAAGTTGGGCTATACGTTGCGATTGCAGAGATTGGATGATCTTGTCAGAAATAACCACTGTTTTGCAAAAAGGCGAAGTGTTGTTGCCAAAGTCTTTAACCAGCCTGTTTCGCCCAATGTGCGTACAAGGCGAAATTCGCGCCGCCATTTGTACAGAAGAGCTTTGGAAATGCCCAAATTCTCGGCAACTTCAATTACAGTTCGTCCAGGTTCTTCGGTGAGAGGAACAGCATTACGTTCAAAATCAGGATCGTATTTTCTACGTTGAACACTCATGTTATCCTCCAGCCAATTGCTTTAATATTGGCTTAACATGGTGTCCACTTTTTTTATAACAGGACCATACAAGTATTCCGAGATTGCATATGAAAACTGTCTCGGTCAAACCTCAGATGTGTAAACAAATTTTATGGCGCAAGGTACTTCCTGATTCTTCTAAAAGTAATTAGGACTTCTTCACATGACTGCTAACCTTGCTTGCTTATCTTCTAAACAATGCAAGATCAAATGTCCTATTTAAAAGTTCGACAAAAAGAATGGAATCATCACGGCATTAACAAGGTCAATAAAGAAAGCACATACCAGCGGTACGATGACAAAAGCTAAATGGGATGAACCGTAGCGTTTTGAAACCGCTGACATATTAGCCATCGCAGTTGGGGTTGAGCCAAGAGAAATCCCTCCGAATCCAGCACAAATGATAGCCGCATCATAGGTTTTGCCCATTGCTGGAAAAACAATAAAGAGAGTAACAAGCACAGCAACCACTAGTTGTGCAGCCAGAATAGTGAATATTGGTCCAGCTAAATCAACTAAAGTCCATAACTGCATACTCATCAAAGACATAGCCAAAAAAGTGCCCAATGAGATGTCAGCGAGGAGAGCAATGGAAGGTGTTCTACTGGGCCACTTGGTCCTTGTTAGTCTTGGAAAAGATTTTGGTATCGTATTAGTTATTATGATACCAGCAAAAAGGCAGGTAACAAAAACAGGTAATTGCAGCCCTGCTTTTTCTATGGCTTCATTGAGGAGCATACCAAAGATTATGCATACATGGATCGCCAGGATCGAATCGAGAAATGCCAGGTAATCTATCTGCTCATCAGTCTTTTTCTCATTGGAAACGCCAACAACCATTGATTCCTGCACTGCTGGCTTAAGGTTATACCTGGTAATAAGAAACTTACCTATGGGGCCTCCCATAAGACTTGCTAAAATCAAACCAAAAGTGGCACAGGCGATACCTATTTCCATAGCGTTGGATATTCCATACCCCTCTGCCACCCGTGGTGCCCAGGCAATAGCAGTACCATGTCCACCGATTAGCGAGATTGATCCGCCAAGCAGGCCAACTTGCGATTGCAGACCAAAAAGTTTTGCTACTGTCAACCCTGTAATATTCTGAAGAACCATGAAACCAATGGTTATAAGGAGAAGAAGGACTAAGGGCTTACCGCCTTCGAGTAAATCTTTTAAACTTGAATTTATACCGATTGTCGTGAAAAAATAGACGAGAAGAAGATCTCTCGCTGCAAGGTTAAACTCTATTTCAATACCAGTTGACAAGTATATAAGTGCTATCAACACAGAACAAATCAAGCCTCCTGTTACCGGTTCAGGAATACTGTATTCTCTAAGAATTTTGACAGCATCGTTTACCCGCTTCCCCAAAAACAATACGACAATACCTATGGTAACTGCCATGAATGGTTTAATCTGCATTACTCCGTCAATTATGTCCATATGTTGTATGCTCTCTCTAACGTTCTTAATTGATAGCAAGTGATAGAAAGTAGCCAATCACTGTAGCCGTAGTTACACCAATAAAACCAGGCACTAAAAAGCTATGGTTTAATACATATTTACCGATTCTGGTTGTTCCTGATCGGTCAAAAGTTATAGCTGCAAGATCACTTGGGTAAAATGGAAAAAAGAAGTAGGCATAACACGCTGGTAACACTCCAATTAACACTTCAGGTGGGATTCCTAATGAGAAACCAAGAGGAAGCATAATGGTCAACACCGCTGCCTGACTTTTTAAGAAGATAGAAACAACAAACATCGCAATAGCAAATGTCCAAGGATAAACATTTACAACACCACTTATCATCTCAATAAGATAAGTCTTATGGTGGCCTATAATGGTATCACTCATCCACGCAATACCGAAAATAATAATTACCGCAGTCATGCCAGCAATAAAGACGTTACTGTGTACAATTTTTTTAGGCTGAACTTTGGTGAAAATAAGAATGATCGCGCCAACAGAGAGCATTAAAAATTGAATTGCCACGGACATGTTAACACCCTCAGGCAGCAAGTTTAAATTTTTACCAAACATTGCTACGAAGATAACGGTCAAAATACCAAAAGCAAATACGGTCAGCCCTTTTTTCGCTGATTTATCATCAACTAGTCCATCTTCCGTCTCTGAGCCTATGTCGATCAATTCATTACGGAACTCTTCATCTTGACAACGCGCTATAAATTCTTCATCTTTATCGAGATCTTTTCCCCGCTTAAGACTCCATGTACATGCCACGAGTAAACCAATTAATGTTGCTGGGATTGTAACGCTTAAGACATCGATTAAGCTGATGTCTAATTTATTATCAGCAGCTGTAGCCATCACTACTGCAGCAGCTGCCGCAATCGGGCTTGCGGTAATACCCATTTGTGATGCCACAGATGCTATAGCCATCGGGCGCTCTGGGCGTATCCCTTTTTTGTAAGCGACATCATAAATAACAGGTAGAAGAGGATAAACGGAATGCCCAGTACCAACAAGAACAGTGAGTGAATATGTGCACAGTGGGCCGAGGAATACAATTTGATTTGGATGTTTACGCAATAGCTTTTCTGCATATTTTACTAACAACCTTAAGCCACCTGTTGCTTCAAGGGTTGCTGAGGCAGCGACAACTGCGAGAATGATCAACATAACACTGACAGGCGGCGTACCTGGGGCTATTCCAAATACAAAGGCTAACACTGATACACCTAATCCACCAAGAAGACCAAATGCGATTCCTCCATGTCGAATACCGACAAATATAACTAGCAGTAGCAATGCCATATGAACATAAAACATCCTTATTCCTCTCTGTTAATTTATTGGGCTTTCAATACGTTTTCGGACGAACAAAACAGTCAACATCCAAACAGTTGCTAATTATTTTTAATGACAACAGAAAATTTTATCAAATATTTTGTATGTCAATTTAGGTTAAGAAATTAGTGCTGGTACTCACCCACTGGCGAGCAATAACCAATTCCTTCCCGATAAACGGGATTTCCGAGGTTGTGGATTTAGCTCGGCACGACTGGAAGTATCTTCTTTCTGAATATGTACAGTTTGTATACGTAACAACCCTGTTTTTTCCTGTTGATTTAGTTGGTTACCTGCAACTAATTTTTCTCATTATATCCTTGTAAGTCAAGGGTTATCTCAGAATTGAGCGAAGTCAGGGGCCGCTTGTGAGAATGGGCCCCCTCCCCCTTATCGCTCGTCGGAGCAAGTGGTTCCTGGCGGAGCGGTTTAACACCTCATATTCCACGAGGTCAACGATCCCTTTACTTCCATGATCCTAGTCATAGCCTGGTAATAGTCCATACGTGCCTTCTGGTTTGATAGGCGGGCATAGCGCATTGTCGTCTTGATTTTACTATGACCAAGCAGATACTGAATCGTAACAATGTCGGCACCAGCGTTGAGCAGATCAGTGGCCATCGTATGGCGATTATGCCGATATCAGCATAATCGCCATAATGCCGACATCCTGATTATGCCGACAACGCTCGTTAC
>JAUVLX010000104.1 GCA_030600525.1 Desulfobulbus sp.
GGTGTGAAGATGCCAGAGGAAACCCTGAAGTGCGCCCTGGTACAGGCCGAGATCTCTCACGCCAAAATTCTGTCTATCGATGTTGCCGAGGCCGAGGCCATGGCGGGCGTGACCAAGGTCGTGACGCACAAGGATATCAAGGGCAAGAACCGCATCACCGGCTTGATTACCTTTCCCACCAATAAAGGTGACGGTTGGGACCGTCCTATTCTCTGTGATGAAAAGGTGTTCCAGTATGGTGATGCCATTGCCATTGTCTGCGCCGAAACAGAAAAAATTGCCAGGGAAGCTGCGAAGCTCGTCAAGGTCGAACTTGAGCAACTGCCAGAATATATGAGTGCCCCTGCGGCCATGGCTGAAGATGCCATGGAAATCCACCCTGGCACTCCCAATATCTACTTTACCCAGAAGGTCGCCAAGGGTGAGGACACTGCCCCTATCTTTGAAGGTGCCGACGTGGTGGTCGAGGGCGACTACTTCACCTCCCGCCAGCCGCACTTACCTATTGAAGCGGATGTGGGATTCGCTTACATCAACGATGAAGGTAAGCTCTGCATTCACTCCAAGTCCATCGGGCTGCACCTGCACCTGTACATGATAGCACCTGGCCTTGGCGTGGAGCCAGAAGATATGGTTTTGGTTCAAAATCCAGCTGGCGGCACCTTTGGCTATAAGTTTAGCCCCACCATGGAAGCTCTTGTCGGTGCAGCTGCCTTGGCCACAGGCCGTCCTGTATATCTTGGTTATGACTACTACCAGCAGCAGACCTACACCGGAAAGCGTTCGCCTCAGTTCACCACCGTACGCATGGCAGCCACCAAAGAAGGTAAACTCTTGGGTATGGAAACAGACTGGACCGTGGATCACGGACCTTACTCCGAGTTCGGCGATCTGCTGACCATTCGTGGTGCACAGTACATCGGTGCCGGTTACGACATTCCAGCCATCCGTGGTGAAGGGCGCACCGTGTGCACCAACCACGCTTGGGGCGCAGCCTTTCGCGGATACGGTGGACCTGAGGCAGAATTTCCATCAGAAGTGCTTATGGATGAACTGGCAGAAAAGCTGGGCATGGATCCTCTGGAACTTCGTTACAAGAACGTATACCGTGAAGGGTCTACAACCCCAACTGGTCAGGATCCTGAGGTGTATTCCTTGCCGGAAATGCTCGACAAAATTCGTCCTAAATATGAGGCAGCTAAAGAGAAGGCCGCTGCTCACTCCACTGATGAAGTCAAGCGGGGAGTAGGGATTGCTGTGGGTGTTTACGGTGCTGGCCTTGACGGCCCGGACAGCTCAGAAGCAGATGCTGCACTTAATCCCGATGGCACTGTCACCATATTTAATTGCTGGGAGGATCATGGCCAAGGCGCGGACATGGGTACCCTGGGTACGGCCCACGAGGCCTTGCGTCCCCTGGGCTTAACTCCAGACCAGATCAAGTTAGTAATGAACGATACCAGTAAGGCTCCAAATTCCGGTCCAGCTGGCGGTAGCCGTAGCCAGGTTATGACTGGGCAAGCAACTAAAAATGCTTGTGAGCTGCTTATTGAAGGCATGAAGAAGGCCTCCGGATCTTTCCGTACCTACGCCGAAATGGAGGCCGAAGGTCTCGACCTGCGTTACAACGGTAAGTTTACTGCTCCGGCTGGCGATTGTGATGAGAATGGTCAGGGCAACCCATTTTGCTGCTACATGTACGGCGTGTTTATGGCTGAGGTAGCTGTGGAAATTGCAACCGGAAAGACCTCTGTGGAGAGTATGACCATGGTGGCTGATATTGGTAAGGTCAATAATTTTTTGATTGTTGATGGGCAGATGTATGGTGGCCTGGCACAGGGTATTGGCTTGGCACTGTCCGAGAATTACGAGGACATCAAGAAACACTCTACTCTGAAGGGTGCTGGTTTTCCTTATATCAAGCAGATCCCTGATGATATGGAAATCATCTATGTGGAGACTCCACGTCCTGACGGCCCCTTTGGAGCGTCCGGCGCTGGCGAAATTCCGCTGTGTGCTCCGCACCCTGCAATTATCAATGCAATTTACAATGCTTGTGGAGTTCGTATCAAAGAGTTGCCGGCACTGCCTGAGAAGGTACTTGTCGGATTGCAAAATAAATAATCGTTTTGCAGTAAGTTGTAGTCTTCACAACATCCCTCTGGATAGCTTTTCCCCCTTTGCTATCCGGTGGGGTACTTGTTTCAACAATAAGGAGCAACTATGGAGCAGAAGGAACTGCGGGCATGGGAAGCCCTCTGCATTCAGGAAGAGCCACCGGCCTGCAGGGCAGGATGCCCTTTAAATGTAGACGGACGATCATTTGCCAGCGCCATGGCGAAAGGCGAGTGGAGTTCGGCTAGAGCGGTCCTTGAAAAGTCCATGCCAATCGGTGGTGTCATCGCTCGAATTTGCGAAGCTCCATGTGAACAATATTGCCTGAGAAAGGATATTGGCGGTGCCGTCGCCCTTAGCGCCCTTGAGCGGACCTGTGTTGAAAATGCTCCTGTGCGCAGGAAAGTGTTCCGCCTGCCTGCTCGTCCTAAAAAAGTTATTACCGTCGGCGGCGGACCATCGAGCCTGATAGTTGCCTTTGACCTGGCAAAAAAAGGGTATCCGGTCACGGTTTATTTTGGTGGTGAAAAACCGGGAGGTTCCTTCAATGATTTCCCTGAGGAAACACTGCCTCAAGCTGTAATTGAAGAAGAACTGAGTTACCTGGAAAAACTTGGCGTTGTGTTTAACCCGATCGTAAATTTCAGCCCAGATTGTATAGCCTCAGCAGACAGCATCTATGTCGGTCAAGATGATATCCTGCCCGAAACACTCACCTTTACAATTCAAAATCCAGACAGCGAGACCTTCGCCCTTGCCGAACAAGGCTGGTTTACCGGAGGAATGAGTGATAAAGAACATCGCTATCAGCTCATAACCAATATCTCTGAAGGAAGGCAGGCCGCGATTTCCATAGATCGTTACCTGCAGAAGGCATCACTTACCTCTGGCCGGGCTGCACTCAGAAACGGCAAAACAAAGCTGTATACCCGAACCGACCACATTCCTTCGCTTCAAAGAAAAACTCCGGCTTCCACTACCGGGTATAGCCGTGATGAAGCAATAGAAGAGGCAAAGCGATGCATTAACTGCCAATGCCTGGAATGCGTCAACCACTGCCAGTATCTCGAAAAATTCGGGGCTTTTCCCAGGGTATATGCCCGACAAATTTATAATAACTCCGCCATTGTCAAGGGCACCCACATGGCGAATACGCTTATCAATTCGTGTTCGCTGTGCAGACAGTGCGAGAAAGTGTGCCCCAACGATTTTTCAATGGCTGATCTTTGCCTCGAGGCGCGGCAAACAATGGTCCGTGAAAACCGGATGCCGTCTTCGGCACACTGGTTTGCTCTTGAGGAAATGTACTCTGCCAAGACAGAAGGCTCGCTTGTGCGGCATGCACCTGGAATAGAGGCAAGTAAGGCCCTTTTTTTTCCTGGCTGCCAACTGGGAGGGATTCGGCCTGAACAGACTCTGCGTCTGTATGAGCATTTACTGGAGCTCCAGCCCCTGACAGGGATCTGGATCGACTGTTGCGGGGCTCCAGCACACTGGGCAGGCAGGGAGGAGGCGTTTGCAGGGATTATTCAACAGATGGAAAAGGTTTGGCAGGAAATGGGTCGCCCTAGGGTTGTGACGGCTTGTTCGACCTGTCTGAAAATGTTTCGTGACCACTTGCCTGCTGTGTCGGTGGAATCTGCCTGGGGTGTAGTTGCTGAGCATGTTTCTGTCGATGGTGCTCCTTTGGAAGCGGTGGCGATTTCTGATCCGTGTACAGCCAGAGATGATACAGAGACCAGAGCGGCAGTGCGAGCACTGCTGAAAGGTCTTGGCAGGGTGGATGCTCCCCTGGCTATGTCTGGACAGTTAACCGAGTGTTGCGGATTCGGTGGTCTGATGGACTGTGCCAATCCTGAGCAGGCACGCCAGGTGGCAGCCGCAAGGGTCGCCCAGACTGATGCTGAGATTGTAACCTACTGTGCCATGTGTCGTGATCAACTGGCAAGGACCGGCAAGCCTGTTTCCCATATCCTTGATCTGCTGTTTAGCGACCTGGCTCATCCGGCAGATGAAAGACCGCAGTCTATTTCGGCGAGAAGGGTAAATCGACGTCAGCTCAAATCGGAGTTGCTGAGCAGGTACCCTGCCGAAGAACAGGCAGGTAAAGAAGCCTGGGAAGCATTGGAGCTGATAATACCTGAGACTGTGGCTGTGATGATGGAAGAGCGGAGAATCCTGGAAGACGACATCCGAAAGGTACTCTATGCCGTAGCAAATGGTGGGCAGCGTTTTATTCACGATGAAAGCGGCCTTGAGATAGCCTCTGGCGTCCTGGGTTCGGTCACCTTTTGGGTGGAATATAAGGTGGAAGAGGATCAATACCGGCTGGAACGCTGCTGGAGTCATCGAATGGTGATGAGGAGAGAAAAGGCATGAATCTGAGTTTTATACCTGCAGACATGAATTGGACGTGTCAGCCATGTGGAGAAAAGCTGCAGCCAGGAATGGTCGAGTTGGACTATATGGGTAATGTGTTCAGGGTGGAGCTTCCGGTGTGTCCCAAATGTTCCGCAGTCCTTATATTTGAAGATCTGGCCATTGGGCGGATGTTGGAAGTGGAGCAATTATTGGAGGATAAATGAAGCCGCTGTATCTGGCTGATCCTGTACGTGAAGTACTGGGAACAAGTTTGCGGCCAGGAGGCGAGGCGCTCACCCAGCGTATGATTGAGTTGACCCGTCCTGCAACCGGAGATTTGTTGCTCGATGCAGGTTGCGGTGGTGGAACGAGTATGATGTTGCTGCGCGAGAACGTTACATGTCGGGCCGTTGGAATCGATTTCGATCAAGGGCTGGCAACAGAGGCTCAGCATAACGGATTAAGCGTTGCCCAGGCCGATATGGCACAGTTACCGCTGTTAACCGGTACGGTGGACACTGTACTGTGTGAATGTGCTTGGAATCTCACTGATAAACAACAAGCGTTGGCAGAATTTGTTCGGGTGCTGCGTCCGGGAGGCCTGTTGGCATTGAGTGATATTTATCTTCGTAACCTGGAGGATGAACATTGCAAGGGCGCATGGCCCAATCGTTCCTGCTTTTTCCAGGCAACTGATCTGGAGACCGTTCGGGAAATGGTGAGCAAGGCAGGTTTTGAAATATTGCAACTGGAAGATCACAGTTCGCTTCTTAAAAGAACTGCGGCGGAGTTTGTCTTTGCCCATGGATCCTTGCAGGGATTCTGGGAGGCTGTCATGGGAGATAGCAAGCGGGCAAAGGCGGCTTGCATAGCTTCAGCAGCCACCAGGCCCGGTCTTTTTTTGCTTATTGGACAACGGAAAAAAGCATGAATGAATATGATTTTAATATCCTGCGGCTTGCTGGTCAAGGGTACTGCTGTGCGCAGATTGTGGTGCAGCTTGCCCTAGAGTTACAGGGAAAAGAAAACAGGGGGCTCGTCCGTGCCATGTCAGCCTTGTGCCATGGCTTTCCTGATAACAGGGGAACGTGCGGAGCGTTAACCGGAGCCGCCTGTCTGCTTGGTAATTATGCAGGTAAAGGGGCACCAGAAGAGGAAGAACATGAGCGGCTTGCCCTGATGCTTGCAGAGCTTGGTGAATGGTTTGAGCGTCAATACGCATCGCTTTATGGCGGTATCTCCTGCAGTGACATTGTTGATGATGGCAAACCGGATACTACTGTTTGCGGAGGTCTTGTTTCTGCGTGTTATGGTCAGGCAATGACGATTCTGGTGGAGAACGGCTTTGACCCGGAAGACTGAAATGGATGTCGAAATCCTCCACCAGGTTGAGAGTGTTTGTCCGGTATGCCTGGAACGGATACCTGGACATTTGGTACGTCGTGGAGAGTCCGTCTTCTTAGAGAAGAGCTGTCCGGAGCATGGCCCTTTTGCTGCCACGGTCTGGAAGGGTGAACCCGCGTTTTCTTCCTGGTTCAGGCCTAAGATTCCTTATTATGGCGGTGCACGAGAACAAACAGGAAGGGGCTGTCCCTTTGATTGCGGGCTCTGCGAGCGCCACACCCAGCGAACCTGTACAGCGCTGGTGGAGATAACCTCGCGTTGCAATCTGAACTGTCCGGTCTGCTTTGCGGACAGCGGTAAAGGTACTGATCTTGACTTGGATACCATAACCCAGATGTTTGCATCTATTATGACCAGGACCGGTGGCTGCAACCTGCAGCTTTCAGGAGGAGAACCAACTGTTCATAATGATTTGGAGCGTGTTGTCGGATTGGCGAAAGAGGCTGGTTTTACTTTTATCCAACTCAATACCAACGGTATCCGACTCGCCGAGGATCCGCAGTTGGCGTTTCGACTTAAGAACGCCGGTCTTTCTTCGGCCTTTTTGCAGTTTGACGGAGTGGATGACAACGTCTTCCGCACGCTTCGCGGGCGTGAACTCTTTGCCGTCAAGTGCAGGGCTATTAACAACCTGGCCGATGCAGGTATCGGGATTGTACTGGTGCCAACCGTAGTGCGTGATGTGAATATGGATCAGCTCTGGGAAATCGTCCGGTTTGGCCTGGAACGCCAACCCTATGTTCGCGGAGTGCATTTTCAGCCCATGAGTTATTTCGGGAGATTCCCAGTTGATTTTGTACCGGATCATGTAACCCTTCCTGAAGTGATGAGCGGCCTGGCCATGCAGAGCGATAATCTGCTGCAGGTTGATGATTTTCGTCCTCCAGGATGTGAGCATGCCCTTTGTTCATTTTCGGCCAAGTATATGCAACAGGATGATGGTCGCCTGATGCGCCTTGGAAGTCAGAGCTGTGACTGCACACCCGTGCCTGCTGAGCAAGGTGCTTTGACTTCCATTGGTGTAACAGCCAGACAGTGGGCAGGGGTTGCCAATGAATCCCAGAACTCGCATGTGCAACCTGTCGATGAATTTGATCGTTTTCTGCAGCGAGCTAGGACCCATACCTTTTCAATTTCAGGCATGGCCTTTCAGGATTGCTGGTCTCTGAATCTTGAGCGGTTGCAGGGGTGCTGTATACATGTGGCCAGGCCAGATGGCAGGCTCATCCCCTTTTGCAGTTTCAATCTTACTGCTTGTGATGGGACCTCTCTTCACCGTCCTTCCCCGAATCTTTCCAGTACAGGACAGCAAAATGGATAAGCGATTAATTCGAACATCGGTAGATCCCCTGGTTCAGCGTCGTTTGGCTATAAACGGGCAGATGGGAAGAAAAGATCTGGAACAGGCTCAACTGCAAGCATTGCGCAGTACCCTCCACTACGCTCTGCAGCATAGTCCCTATTACCGGGAACAGCTTGCTGGTTGTGATCCCGAACAACTCAAGACATACGGTGATCTTGAGGAGATTCCTTTTCTTACACCTCATGCCATTACAAAACAGGGGCACCGGCTGCTCTGTGTTTCCCAAAGTCGCGTCGCCAGGGTGGTGACCTTGCATACCTCTGGCAGTACAGGTGTGCCGAAACGGTTCTCTTTTAGCACAGATGACTTGGCCTCCACCGCTGATTTTTTCCTGCATGGAATGCACACTTTCGTGAACGAGGAGGACCGGGTACTGGTGTTGTTGCCTTACCAACAGCCTGCAAGTGTCGGTGAACTGCTCATAGATGCCCTTGCCGGGGGCGGCATCCACGCAGAGGGCATGTGGCCGCCACTACCTGGTGGTTCGGATCTGCCACAACAGATACGGGAGGGCCGTATAACCTGTGTGGTGGGCTTGCCACAACATCTCCTTGCCGTGTCGGCCTTGGTTTCTCCTGGGGAGTTGAGGTCAATGCTGCTCTGTTCTGATTATGCATCGCCTGCCTTACGCAGTCGGATTGAAGAGAACTGTGGTTGCCGTACCTATCTGCATTACGGAACAACAGAGTCTGGGCTGGGGGGAGGCGTGGAGTGCCTGATGCATGCCGGGTGTCATCTCCGTGAATCTGATCTTTTGGTGGAGATCGTTGACCCATACACCGGCAGGCAGCTCCCCGATGGTGTAGCCGGAGAAGTGGTTTTGACCACCCTTGGCCGTGAAGCAATGGCACTGGTCAGATATCGCACTGGGGATATTGCTGTCCTGGATCGGTCAACCTGTGCCTGCGGAGGAGTGACTGCCAGGCTTCGCTCAATACGGGGACGGATGGATGGTTGTTTGTTGCCTTCCGGTGCCCTGTTGTACAGTCAGGATATGGATGATTCTCTTTTTCTGGTACCAGGACTTCTTGATTACCGGGTGCGCCTGGATCGTGGCAGCGTGGATCAGCTGCATATTGATTATATGGCAGTTCCTGGATTCATGGAGATTGTTGGCGATCTTATGACTATGACAGCCAAGGTCCCTGCCATCCGCGATAATCTTGCCAGCGGCAAGCTGGTAATGGGAATATTTAAACAGGTCGATGCTTTTGCGGCCATTCATACACTTAAACGAACTCTTATCGATCAACGCACAGCTGGAGAATTATATGCAGTATGTTCTTGATACACTTATTGAAACCCTTGAGCAGGGAGAGCCTGCGGTATTAGGTGCAATTGTACAAAGTTCAGGGTCTGCACCGAGAACCTCTGGTGCCCGTATGCTGGTCTTGGCAGATGGCACGCTTGTCGGCAGCGTTGGTGGCGGGACTGTCGAAGGGACCTGTCATGCAGAGGCACGGAAGTTGCTGGCTAATGGTCACGCGTATAAAGAGGTGAAATGTGATTTAAGTGCAGCCGCTGCAGCCGAAGAAGGCATGGTCTGTGGTGGAGCTGTTTGTGTTCTGCTGCAGAAGGTAGTACCTGAAGCTACTGAGCAGTTTCGGAAACTTCGTCACTGTTACCGAAATGGATCGCGGCCCATGCTGTTGACCCAGCTGCCAGCTGGCGATTTACCGCCACAGTTGATGACACTTGGTATCGGGCAGGACGATGAGGTCCCCACTGCACTCCGGGAACAGGCTTTGGCCAATAATAAACGGGTTTCATTTACCGTCATCCACGACGGTCTGGAATTTTTTGTAGAGCCCTTGGTCAAGCAGGGTACTGTGCATCTGGCTGGGGCGGGTCATGTGGCGCTTGCCACCGCCCACCTCGCATCCTATGTGGGATTTGAGGTGGTTGTTATGGATGATAGGGATGAGTTTGCCAATAAAGAGCGTTACCCCCAGGCGAAAAAGGTACGGGTGCTAGAGGGGTTTGATGAGTGTTTCTCGGAGCTGGGGCCTGACGATTATGTAGTAATTGTTACCCGCGGTCATCAATATGACAGGGACGTCCTGGCCCAGGCATTACGGACCGATGCGGGATATATAGGGATGATCGGCAGCAGTAGCAAACGAAAGGCCACCTATGCTTCGCTGTTGAGCTCAGGGTTCATCCAATCTGATCTGAAGCGCGTTCACAGCCCCATAGGACTCTCCATTGGGTCGGATACTCCCCAAGAGATAGGAATGAGCATTGTGGCTGAGCTGGTGCAGGTCCGGGCGGCAATGAATCGATGACACTGGGTGCAATTATTTTAGCAGCGGGATACTCCTCCCGTATGGATGGGTTTAAGCCGCTTATGCGCCTTGGGGAACACTGTCTTGTCGGGCACTGTATACGGCTTTTCAAAGCAAAGGGTATTGACCGGATTGTGGTTGTGGTCGGGCATCGACAGGAAGAAGTAGCAGCAGAGGTGCAAATGCAAGGTGTGGAGCCTCTTTACAACCCTGATTTTGATAAAGGGATGTTTTCATCCGTGTGTGCGGCAGTGTCAAAAATGGCAGAGATGGATGGCTTTTTCCTGATTCCGGTGGATATTCCGCTGGTTCGTCCGGTGACCATAGACCTTCTTGTATCCGGTTTTGATGGTACAAGTGTGATATATCCCTGCCGTGATGGCATGCGCGGACACCCGCCGCTCATCCCTGGTCACCTTATCAGAGAGATCACGGAATATGGCGGTGAGGGCGGATTGCGAAGCCTGCTGCAGCGTTTTCCAGGTAAAGATGTGCCGGTCTGGGATGACGGTGCTTTTATGGATGCAGATACTCCCGAAGATTTTGCACGACTTGCTGACCGTTTGGCGAGGCTGGAAAAAGGATCGCGAGTTGAGGCGGAATCCATCGCAGCAATGTACATGCCACAGCGGGGAATAGCGCACGGGCAGACAGTCGCTAAAGTCGCCTCTACTCTGGCCAAGGCATTGGCTCGGAATGGGAATACTTTGGATTTAGATATCGTTTATAATGGGGCACTTCTCCATGATGTGGCAAAGGGCCAGCCGAAGCATGAAGCACGGGGAGCGGAGATGATGAGCATGTTTGGCCTGGAGCAACTGGCCGATGTGGTCGGCAGTCACCGTGATGCATTGCCGGTAGCGCCGGAAAACCTGGGGGAAAA
>JAUVLX010000358.1 GCA_030600525.1 Desulfobulbus sp.
ATATTCTTCTCTCTAATGGTGCGCAGGAAGTCGATCCCGGAGTGACTGCCAAGTACGATATCACTGATGATAAGATCAAAATTGAGTTTGTCTAATTCGTTGATTGCCTCATCATATGACTGGGCTGTAATAACGGGTGAATATCCTTGGTTTCGGAGAAAAAACTGGAAGGTATCGCGCAGGCTTTCTTCGTCATCAACCACCAGGATTGCTGTCTGCTGCTGTTTTTGTTTTTCAAGCATTGGGTGTACTCCTTGGATGCCTGTAACTGGAATTAACGAAAGGTTGTGAGGTCTCTGAAGAGCACAACTGCTCCGGTGATGATTTTGTTTTCTACAATCGGGGTACTGGTGTATTCAACTGGAAATGCCTTTCCCTCTTTGGTCCAGAAAAGTTCGTCTGACCCGAAATGGACCTTGCCGTCTCTGTAGGCCTTATGGATAGGGCATTTTTCGACAGGGTAGGTCTCTCCGTTTTTGTAACTGTGGTGTACCAGATCATGGTGAGATTTTCCGACAAGTTCTTCTTGTGACCAGTCAAGCATGATAGAAGCGGCTTTGTTGACAAAGGTAACATTGCCTTCCTTATCAAGACCAAATATACCCTCGCCCGCCGACTCGAGGATCAGCTCCATCTGCCGTTTTATTTTTTTTCTTTCCGTTTCTGCCTGGATACGTTCGGCTATCTCTCTGTTAAGCGAAGCATTTGCCACCGATATTTCAAAGGTTCTTCGTTCTACCCTGTCTTCCAGGTCATGGGTGGTGGATTCTAAGGCGTTGTTAACTTCATCGAGCTGGTTCTTTTGTTCCTGGATTTTTTTAAGGAGGGTTCCAATTGTTTTTTTTGTAATGAAGATGACCGTGACACACAGCAGTACCATCACCATGATGGAAAAGAGGGGGTATGGCAGCAGCTGACTCGAATTGTCTGCTTGGAGGAGGCGTATATCCATCAAAAAAAGAACAAAAGTTGCTGGACAGAACAAGATGCCGATTTTTAGGAATAATTTTTGGTTATCCGACATGGCTTTTGCTCCCTTGGCCAATGGTTGGTAGATCAATTAATAAAGTTGTATAGTTGCCTAATTCGCTTTGGATACGGAAAAGGCCGTGATTGTCCTGTACTAGGCTGTGGCTGATACTGAGGCCTAATCCTGTCCCTTCGCCGCTGGTTTTAGTGGAGAAAAAAGGATCCATGACCCGGTCGATAATTTCATGTTCAATACCGGTTCCATTGTCGGTGATGGCAAGCTCAATATAGTCTTTACCGTCTATACGGGTAGAATGGGCATTGATCTCTAGCATTTTTGGCCTTTGGTCGCCTTTGGCTTGGCGTTCGTTGAGTGCGTAGCGTGCATTGCTGAAGATGTTGAGGAGCACCTGCTGTATCTGCTGGGGATTGCAGATTATTTTGGGTAAGTCGCTGGGGTGCTGTTGTTCAATGGTTATTCCGTCGATGGTGTATTGGTGCTGGACCAGTTCGATACAGTGTATTATCAAATTTATGACATCAACAGGTTCGGGTTCGTCCTCTCTTTTGCGTGAGAAGTCAAGGAGGTTTTTGGTGATACCTGCAATGCGTTTCCCTTCTTTAATAATGCGGTCCAGAAAGCGTTTTTCTTCTGCCTCCTGAAGAGACGAGTCTTTGAGGATTTGGGCATAGTTTATGATGCCGTTAATGGGATTGTTGATCTCGTGAGCGACACCGGCTGCAAGTTCCCCTACTGAAGCGAGTTGTGCTGAACGTAGGGCCTCGGCTTTCATTAACTGTTCTTCGGTGAGATCTCTTGCCAGTAGCAAGGCTGCCCCTGTTTTGCCTGCAAATTCCTTTAAGGGGCTGATGGTCATCATGTAGTTGCCCTGAAGTCCCCTAAGTTCGGTTTCAAATACCCTATTCTTATTGTCAAGGAGAATAGCCTCCAGAGGGCAAATGGCACCTGGAGATCTCCCTCCATGGAGAATTTCGCATACCCCTTTGCCGACGATGTCTTTTCTTCTTCTTTTAGCTGCAATTGCCGTGGCAGGGTTTACATCGAGAATTACCCCTTCTTCTGACACTACAAGGGCCGGGTCCTGCATGGCACTGAAAATATTGTTCCATTTGGCAAGAGCGTTTTCCCGCTCCCTTTCAGCTACCATTTCATTGGTGACGTCAATTCCAAACAGGACTAGGCCGACTATTCCATGTTCTGTGTTTGGCTGAAAAGAGCCGTGCCAGCTTACCGTACATCTTTTACCATAGCGGGTTTCAAGTTCAGTCTGGAAGTTAATATCTGAGCCATTTTGTTGTAGCAGTCCTGAAAATTCTGCTTGGCTTTTGATCCGTAGTTCTGGGGAGATCAGCACGTCGACCCAGTATTTTCCTTTAACTTCAACCTCACTGAATCCTGTAACTTCCTGTGCTTTTTGGTTAAATGAAAGGATGTTGCCGCAAGGTGACAGGGAGATGAGGAGGGCTTGGACAGTGTCAACGATTTCAGCGTTAAAGTCTCTTTCTCTGCGCAGTCTTTTCGCCGTTTCATCAACATAAAGTGCTAGAGAAATGTCAGCAATTACGTTGGCTATAAAGTCCAGTTCAGAACCTGTAAACCCATCTGGGTTGGTGGAGTGAATGGTGAGAACGCCGTACTCGTGATTGTTGGAAATAAGGGGCCAGGATATATAGCTCCTCGTATCTGTTTTTTTTATGATGTTGTCAAACGGCTGTAATCCCGTTTTAGGGGTGACCTTGTTTACAAGGATTGGTTTCCCCTTCTCCAAGGCCCGGACGACAGGGTTTTCTTTAGGGTTTTCCTCCAAAAATTGACTGACAAGGGCAAAGCTCTGTTCGGTGGAAAGATTCGAGGAACTGGCAGCAAACAGTGGCTCTACCGGGTTGGTATCGTTACCTCTTTTTGCAGCCCATATAAAGCAATATTCCTGGTCGTTGAGTAAGGGGGTGCTGCGCTGTTTGAGGATAAACTGCTCACCCTGCTCAGACGTGTGGTCAACCTTAAATTCGCAGATTGAGCGGAGCAGTCTACAGCGATGCTCGAGAAGTTGAATGCGTTGCGTATTGTTGTGCATGGGGTACCGAATGAGTTAAGGAAGTGGTTGCACATGTGTTGCACGAATTGTGG
>JAUVLX010000213.1 GCA_030600525.1 Desulfobulbus sp.
TCTAGTCACTCTTGGTAACGAATACGGTATACCAGTTGTAGAGGATCTTGGATCTGGTTCGCTTATAGATTTAAGTCGTTTTGGTCTGGAGAAGGAGCCTACCGTACAGGAAGCAGTTTCCTCAGGGGTTGATGTAGTAACGTTTAGCGGGGATAAGCTTTTGGGGGGACCTCAAGCAGGTATTATTGTTGGGCGTAAAAAATATATAGAGCAGATTAAAACTAATCCGCTGAATAGGGCACTGCGGATAGATAAATTTACACTCAGCGGGCTTGAATCCATTTTGCGATTTTATTTAGATGAAGAGAAAGCCATTCATCAGATCCCAACGCTGTCGATGATTGCCGAATCTATTGATCGGGTACGGGGTAGGGCGGAAACTTGTCTGAATATGCTGAAAGCCATATGTGATAACCTTTGTAAGCTTGATATCGTTGATACCACGTCCCGAGTTGGCGGCGGAGCAATGCCAGAGCAGGGAATCCCAAGTATTGCGGTTGCCATTAAGCCAAAGTCGTTTTCTGTTGGTAAGTTGGAGAAATTACTGCGTGAACAACCTGTACCGATCATTGGCAGAGTTGAACATGAGAGGCTGTTGTTGGATATGCGTACTGTGGCTGAGGATGAGGTACCACTTATCGTTGACTCCCTGGTTGCCGTTATTAATGGACCGACAACTTCCTCGGTGGATATCTAATGTTGCATCCCTTACTCTATGATAATGATGTTCTGGCAATAACAGATTTTTTTATACTGCAAGTTCCTTTTGCTCATGTTGTTGAAGCTACTCTGCCTATCCCGGCTTCTGTTACTTTTGCGACCTTTCAAAACAATGAGCAGTTGCCTTGTATTAAAGACGTCCTTTCCCTGACCTCTATGCAGATTGAGGAATTACAAGATGTCACGGTTCCAACAAGAATGCACGATGTTCTTGTTGTACCGCTCACACTTGGAGTAACAGAAAAGTTATGTGTGGTGATCCGTGATGCCGATCCTGCTTTGTTGGCAAAGATGTCTGGCCGATGGCTTTCGGAACTGCAGGTTTTACTTTTACAGCAGCTTAAAACAGTGCGTAAAATTTATATTGATCCCGAAACCGGGATGTACAATAAACGTGCTTTGTGGCTGTTAAAAGATTTGCACCATGATGCCGTATCCTCTTTCCTGTTCATTCATACTGGAATGTCCAGCCGAGCAGCCTCTATTAACATGATTCGCTATCAGCAGGTGACAGATTTGTTGCAGGCCGTAGTGCCAGGCTATCTTTTTTCCTGTGGACTCCAAGCGTTTGGCGTATTGTTTTTTAATACCGCTGCAGACAAAGCTGGCCTGGCATGCAGGCTGTTGCAAAAGCATCTTAAGCGTGATGGTGTACGTAAAGTGCAGGTGGGGATTGCTTCAGGATGCCTTCAGGAGGATATAGTGGAAACCGCTTGGAATGGGCTGCTTGTTGCTGAAAAACGTGGTCCCTTCGGAGTGTGCGATGCTCGGTCGCTTGTAGATCATCCTTTTTCTCTTCCTTCTGAACTGCTGCTTAAAAAAATACAGAGGCGATGGCGTGGCTGTTTACGGTTTGCCGTGGCAGTTATTGCCTGGGATGGCCCAGCCAGTGACACTATTATGGAACAGGAGTCGATGAAAATCCTGCAAGGGAAAGGGGAATGTATTGGCAGTGAGCAGGGACGTACATATGTATTCCTACCGTATAATAACTCTTTTTCTTTAGTGGCAACTATAGAACATCTTGATAATAACAGGGATACCGTATATGCGTTGCCGGTAAGAGGGATAGGGACTGCAGAATGGCCGACACTAGGCTATTCAAAAACACAAACCCTTGTCAATTGTTCCAAGGCACTTATGCATTGCTCCTTTTTAGAGTCGGGATCAGCAGTGGACTTTGACCACTTAACGTTGAATATTAGCGGTGATTATTATTTTGATGATGGCGATTACCAAGCAGCAGGCAAGGAATATCGTGACGGCCTGCAACTACTACCGGGTGATATTAATCTACTTAACAGCTTAGGCGTCACCATGGTTGAATTTAATCAGTATAGCCGTGCTGCTGACTGTTTTAAGGCTGTTCTCCAGGAACATGAAGATAATCATATGGCCCTTGTGAATTTAGGGCTTGCCCAACAGGCTGTAGGAGCAGAAAAAGATGCCATGGTGACTCTAGAAAAGGCACGGCAGGTAATACCTGTGGGTGAAGCGGTTGGGGGGGAGCTTTTTTTGCCGCTGGGCAGGCTATATACAGCGTTTGGTTTTACTCAGCAGGCCATTGATGTTCTGCTGCAGTGGTCTTCCAGGCCTGGAAGTGAAAAGGAATTTCTCCTTTATCGGTTACTTGGTAAAAATTATTTTACAAAAGGCGACTATACAAAAGCTATTGCCGCCTGTCAGCGAGCACTGCAGATATATCCGCAGGACAGTGTCAGTCTGAGTTTACTCGGTGCGTTATATGTCATTGAAAAACAGGGTGATGAGATCGGGCTGCGACTTTGTAAACAGGCTGTGGATCTTGATCCAGCCAACCCAGACAATTTGTACAGGTTAGCCTTTGTCTATCTACAGACAGCAAGATGGGGAGATGCCAGAGAGGCTGCAAACCTTTGTCTGCGACGTCTGCACAATCATGTGGATTGCGGTCTTCTTGTGGCAGGATTGGACTTGAAGCAAGGGCGGAGCATCCAAGCCGAACGTCGGCTAAAACGACTGCAGAAAAAAGGGTCGATTACTGCCCGACAGGAGGTGCGAATTGCACGGCATTTGAAAAAAATTACGGCGTGCACCATGTCGGGAGACGATCAGTGAAAAAACATCGTGTAAAAAGGGAGAATCAATATTGTCTCGATAATATGGAGCGAGGCGACTCTTGGAGGATGTTTCGCATCCTGTCAGAGTTTGTGGAGGGGTTTGATACCCTGTCAGGATTGCGTCAACCTGCTGTTACCATCTATGGATCAGCGCGCACAACTGAAGAGGACCCTTATTATCAAAAGACCAGAGAACTGGCTGCCAAATTAGCTGGCCTCGGTTATGGCGTAATAACTGGAGGTGGACCGGGGATTATGGAGGCTGCCAACCGGGGTGCCATGGATGTGGATGGGCTCTCCGTCGGATTGAATATTGATTTACCCCATGAGCAGGATTGTAACTCGTACGTCAATTTACCGCTTGATTTTCGTTATTTTTTTGTCCGTAAAGTTATGTTTATGAAATATTCGATGGCTTTTATCTGTATGCCTGGTGGGTTGGGTTCTCTGGATGAACTATTTGAGTCATTAACTTTGATACAGACACGTAAAATAAAGCCGTTTCCGATTATTCTTTTTGGTTCCGAATTTTGGGGCGGACTCGTAGACTGGCTGCAGGACCAGGTACTGGGTGGGGGGAAAATCGAAAAGGATGATTTATTATTGTTTGAAATTATGGATAACGTAGATGATGTGGTACGATATGTCCGTAACGCATTGGTTTCTTAATTGAAATACAACCAGAATGCTGGTGGAAGGAGTAATATATGGCTCAGATTGATGCATTTTTTAAACTTATGAACGATGAAGGTGCCTCGGATTTGCATGTAGTGGCTGGCCAGCAGCCGGTATTGCGTATCCGTGGTGATATGGAGCGGGTCAAGTTTAAGACCTTGGATAATGAAACCCTTAAACAGATGTTGTATGAGATTTGTCCGGAAGATAAGATTAAGATCTTTGAAGAGACAGGGGATATGGATTTTGGGTATGAAATACCCGGTCTGGCCCGATACAGATGCAATTTTTTTCAACAGAAGTACGGCATCGGCGCAGTCTTTCGTGAAATTCCAAGCGAAATCATGTCTTGCGATCAACTGGGGCTGCCAAAGGTTATTTCAAAACTTGCAACTTTACCCAAAGGCCTGGTTCTTGTAACTGGTCCCACCGGTTCGGGTAAGTCGACAACTCTTGCAGCCATACTGGATGAGTGTAATAAAACCAGAAAAGACCATATCCTTACCATTGAGGATCCCATCGAGTTTGTCCATAAATCCCAGCAATGTGTCATCAATCATCGCGAAGTGGGGACCCATACCAAATCTTTTACAGCGGCACTCAGGGGTGCGCTTCGTGAGGATCCGGATATTATTCTTGTGGGTGAGCTTCGCGACCTGGAAACCATATCTCTGGCCATGGAAGCATCTATGACCGGGCATCTGGTCTTTGGAACTCTGCATACAATGAATGCCATGAAAACCGTTGACCGTGTGGTTGAGGTCTTTCCTGCCAATCAACAGGGACAGGTCCGATCAACTCTGGCTGATGCCTTAAAGGCTGTGGTCTCTCAGACGTTGTTTAAACGAGTGGATATAAAAGGACGGATTGCTGCCTTGGAAGTTTTGATTTGTACTCCGGCTGTACGTAACCTTGTGAGGGAAGCAAAGACCTACCAGATTCCTTCCGTCATGCAGACAGGAAAAAAATATGGTATGCAAACCCTCGATGATGCCATTCTTGAACTTTTGCAGAAAAAGAAAATCAGTGCAGAAGATGCTTACATAAACTGCTACGAAAAACAGAAATTTGTGAAATTTTTGAGAAAGGCACCCGTTGATTTTACTGAGATATGATATTTGGGACAGGTAGGATTCGTTCCTGCTTGCCGTTTGTTTGGATACAGTCAGCCAGGAGTTTTTTCTGCGCCTGGGTAAGCTTCAGAAACCGGGCACCTTTGGTTGACGGGGTGCTAGCAGAGGTTGCGTTTGCAGGGGCTTTCTCGGGGGGTGCTATAATTTCCACTGGTAGCTGCTCTATCCCTGTGCCGGTATTGCAGTTAAAAATATCAATCCGCAAGGTTTTGCTAGCAGGCAGGCAGCAACTGAGGTTGTCAAAACTGATACCTCCCTGGCTAATGTTTTTTATGCGGGCAAACTGGGGATTATCGCCAGGTATGCGCAATAAAAAGGAAGCTGGAAGGATGAACCTGTTGTGTCTTCGTTGTTCGGCAGAGATGGTGCATAATCCATAGGAGATGAGCCGCTCCCCACATTCAGCACACACCAGCGGAGAAACAAAAGAGGTGCGCTCCATCCATGAGTTCTGCCCCCTGTTCATCATTTTTTTTCCACCACAGCACGGACATCTTTTACCCAAACATACCATTTTTTCATACTCCAATGTTGTTGGTCGAACGACGTGGAGGCAGAAAATATTGCATGCAGAGATAAAATTCAAGCAATTAACAGCCTAAAAGGCTGTATTCGTCATTCATCTTCTTTTGAAAATTCCATTTTTTTCCCTGTATAGGTACTAGCCTGCAATGATTTCCCATTGGTAGTGCAGGTAATAGTACCGTCTAAGGCGGTTATGAGAACTGGTATTTTTTGTTTTTCCCAGTGTCTCATATGCTGGCTGTGTGGGTGTATGCCTTTTCTTGTAGCTCCTGATGAAACGAGAATCAACTGTGGATGAGTTGTTTCGATAAATGCAGTGTTGCTTGAGGTGATACTTCCGTGATGAGATGCCAGAAGAACATCTATTGTAAAATCCTGATGGTGGGTCAGTAATATGTTTTCTGCTGCCGCAGGTATATCACCAGGAAAGAGAAAAGACCGAGAACCGTGATGTAAAAAAAAGACCAGACTCTGTTCATTGGAAGACCACTGTTTATGAGCATCTAGTAGACCTCTCATTCCAAGACATGATAATGTGTATTGCTTGGTGGCGAAAATAATATCCTCAGCAGTCCCTTTTATAATGGCAATGTTTTGTTGTTTTGCTACGGAAAGGAGAGCTTGGTAAGGCTTGTCATCTCTTTCTTCCTGTCCGTTGATGTACAGAGTGTTAGGTGAAAATTGCCGCAGCAAAAATGGAATGCCGTTAAAATGGTCGGAATCCGGGTGGGAGATGAGAATACTCTCAAGGTGCCAGATTCGCTGTTTACGCAAAAAAGGAGCAATTACGCTTCTACCGATATTAAAACGTTGAGAGTGTGTCCCCCCGCCATCAATGAGGATGTTTTTCCCATCAGGCAGCTGCAGTAACGTAGCATTTCCCTGACCAATGTCCAGATAATGGATTGTGGTCTCCTTGCTTTGGCGAGGATGCCACAAAGAAGAGGTGAATGATAACATGAGCAGGGACGACATACTTGCGACAACGATAGCTCTGAATCCGTATTTCTGACGGAATCCGACTTGTAAGCATAAAGCAATGATCACATAATAGAAAATGATTTCGCAATATGTGGGTGTAATGGTCCAGAGTGATGAAAATGGAAAAACGGCGATTGCTGCAACACTTTTTTCTGCCAACCATAGACCTGCCTG
>JAUVLX010000371.1 GCA_030600525.1 Desulfobulbus sp.
TGCAGCAAAGCTCCAAATGCCGTTGCCGTTGGAGGAGGCACAGGTACAGCGCCACTCGTGACCAGTCCGACAGCATTTATTCCAGCAAGCAGCCCCATTGCCGAACTTTCAACATACCCTTCCACACCAGATAACTGCCCAGCTATAAATAGCCCAGGTACACTTTTCATCTGCAGGGAGTTATCAAGCAAATCAGGCGCACAAATAAAGGTGTTGCGATGTATTGACCCCAAGCGTGAAAATTCGGCATGCTCAAGGCCTGGTATAGTACTGAAAACTCGTTGCTGTTCACCGTATTTCAACTTGGTCTGAAAACCGACCATGTTATACATAGTGCCTTCCCTATTTTCTGCACGGAGCTGCACCACCGCATAGGGGATATCACCGGTTTCTGGATGGGCAAGCCCAACCGGTTTCATAGGACCGTACCGAAGTGTGTCAGCACCCCTACTGGCCATGACTTCAATGGGGAGGCAGCCCTCAAAATATTTTTCTTTTTCAAAGGATTGCAAAGGTACCATTTCCGCCTCCAGCAATGAGGTCAGAAAATGATGATATTCTTCTTCTGTGAACGGACAGTTGATGTAGTCCCCTGGCCCCTCATCGTCCCAACGTGATTTTCTATAAACACGGTCCCAATTGATACTTTCTGCATCAATGATGGGAGCGATCGCATCATAAAAGGCTAATTTTTCACCGGTAAGTTCAAGTAAACTGCTGGAAAGCGAAGCCGAGGTCAGAGGCCCTGTTGCCAGAATTACAGGGTGAAGACTGGAGTCTGGCAGAGAAATCATTTCCTCCCTGCAAAGAGTGACAGCAGGATGTTTTTCGATGGCTTCTGTTATATACCGGGCAAACATATTCCGGTCCACCGCCAGCGCCTTACCAGCGGGCACCATGGTCGCATCGGCAGCAGTCATGATCAACGATCCAAGACGGCGCATTTCTTCTTTTAACAAGCCCACTGCAGAATCTACTGCATTTGAGCGAAAGGAGTTGGAACAGACAAGTTCCCCCAACTGCTCTGATTCATGGACAGGGCTGAAAAGTGAAGGTTTCATTTCATACAGAACAACTTCCACCCCTCTCTGAGCCAATTGCCAGGTTGCTTCACATCCTGCTAGCCCGCCACCGATTACAATTACTTTTTTGCTCATCTATCGATCTTTACCTCTACGTTTCGACGTCCCCAGTTAAGGGCTTGTTGGTGTGATTCAAAATACAAGTCGATGCGAGTCGGCCCTTTAATGGCTCCACCTCGATCAACAACGACTCCCCATCCATACCCAGGAACAAACATTCTGGTCCCAAAGGGGTAATACTTAGTATCAGCCGCAATGGTCCCGTCTCGATGAAACCACAGCCATGGCAATACAGTTCGCGCCGGAATCATCCAGGGATGACTAAGGCTGTCCTGAGAGAGTAGTCCAGGGGTAGGTTCTACGGGTACAGTACTGGCAGCAGTTTTACCGTTATATGCCATGCCTTTACGTTTACCGGCACTGACATATTTGTTCCAGAAATCAAGTTTGAGAAACATCCACCTGCCCCTTTCCCAGGAACAACACTTACCGCATCCGCAATAGGCAGTAGTTTCCATGAGCCGGGTTTCGTAGCCAGCACAACTAGACAAGAGCACGCTGAGCCAAAGAAAAAGGAGAAGAACGGGAAAACGCATATAAAAAAAAGGGCAAAATGCCTAAAGCATTCTGCCCGTAAAGGAAAGCCTAGTTAGTATCTGTAATACTCTGGTTTGAACGGACCGTCTACGGTCACACCGATATACTGAGCCTGCTCCTGGGTCAACTTGGTAAGCGTTGCTCCAACTTTCTTCAAATGCAGCATTGCGACCTTCTCATCAAGCTCTTTAGGCAGAAAATAGACTTTATTATCGTACTTTTCTCCGCTGTTCCATAATTCGATCTGAGCAAGGACCTGGTTGGCAAAGGAATTACTCATGACAAAACTTGGGTGACCAGTAGCGCAACCGAGGTTAACCAGTCGTCCTTCAGCAAGGATAATCAGCCGCTTGCCATCAGGAAAGATGACATGATCAACCTGGGGCTTAATATTTTCCCATTCCAGTTCACGGATACCAGCTATATCGATCTCAGAGTCAAAATGACCAATATTGCATACAATGGCCTGGTCTTTCATCATTTCCATGTGGGCCCTGCTGATGACCCTTAAATTGCCGGTACAGGTAACAAAAATTTCACCTACAGCAGCTGCCTCTTCCATGGTTACCACCCGGTACCCTTCCATGGCCGCCTGCAACGCGCAGATAGGATCGATTTCAGTTACCAGGACAGTGGCTCCCATGCCGCGCAGAGCCTGTGCACAACCTTTACCGACATCACCGTACCCCGCAACTACCCCAATTTTACCGGCGACCATAACATCGGTGGCGCGTTTTATACCATCGAGCAGTGACTCCCGACACCCGTACAGGTTATCAAACTTTGATTTTGTAACCGAATCATTGACATTAATGGCAGGCGAAAGCAGTTTCCCTTCCTGGGCCATCTCATTAAGACGCAGAACCCCGGTAGTTGTTTCTTCGGAAATACCGCGAACATCCTTCATCAATTCCGGGTATTTCTGGTGCATGAGCAGGGTCAGATCACCACCATCATCAAGAATCATATTGGGCCTCCAGTCATCGGGGCCAAAGATGGTCTGTTCGATGCACCACCAGAATTCTTCCTCGGTCTCACCCTTCCAGGCAAAGGTCGGAATTCCTGCAGCCGCAACTGCTGCTGCTGCGTGATCCTGCG
>JAUVLX010000070.1 GCA_030600525.1 Desulfobulbus sp.
GAAGCTTTCTCCCTGGAAAAACAACAGCTATCAGGAGTTTAAGCAGACCCAGGATAAATTGAAGAAATTTATAAGCTCTGGACAGATGGGTCCTTTTTCAAGCGGTTACTGGGGACACCCGGCAATGCAGCTTGATCCTGATGTCAATCTTATTGCAGCAGTGCATTATTTCCAGGCCCTGGAGTATCAACGGAAAATTAACAAGGTTGTAACAGTTCTTGGGTCCAAGACCCCACATATCCAAAACCTTGCAGTGGGTGGTGTGGCCAATCCCATTAATCTGGACAGCCCGGCTACGCTGACCATGGAAAGGCTGTATTACATTAAGACCCTCATGGATGAAGTACGGGACTTCGTGCAGCAGGTGTATATGATCGATGTTGCAGCAATCGGAGCCATGTACCCCGAATGGTGTTCCTATGGTAAGGGTAACGGCAACTATCTTTCTGTTCCAGAAATGCCTATGGATGAGAACGGAAAGAATTTTGCAATGCCAGGCGGCTATATCAAGGGTGACGATATGGAGAGCTTCAGAAGAATAAGCAGCTCTCAAGATCCATTTTTTGAGGATAACGTCAAGGAAAGTGTCAAGCATTCCTACTATGCAGGTGACTGGACACGTCACCCCTATGTAGAGGAAACAGAGCCTAATTTCACAGGGAAGGAGGCGGATGGTAAGTACTCCTGGGTTAAATCTCCATCATTCCAGAATGAGCCTGCAGAGGTTGGTCCGGTGGCCAGTGTCCTTGCCATGCTCGCTGCACGGCATGCACCTGCTGTTAATTATACCAACAAGATGCTTGAAACAATGGCATCCATAGGTCAGACTAAATTTGATACGGATATTCTGCCCTCAACCATGGGACGCCATATTTCAAGGAGTATCAGGGCGGCAGTGGTCCAAGATGCCATGGCCGAACAGTGGGAGGCTTTGATCTCTAATATTGATTCCGGTGATAATACAACGTTCAATGAACCTCATTTTCCTGAAGGTGAGCAGCGCGGTGTTGGTATCCATGAAGCCCCGCGGGGAACTCTTTCTCATTGGATTGTCATTGAAAATGGCAAAATCAGGAATTACCAGGCCGTTGTACCCTCCACCTGGCTTGCCTGCCCACGGGGAACCAATGATGAGCCCGGATACTACGAGCGTTGTCTGGTGGGTAACCCGGTTGCTGATCCGGAAAAACCGCTCGAAATCCTGCGGACTATCCACTCTTTTGACCCGTGTATGGCCTGTGCCGTGCATATGTTGAATCCTGAAGGGGGAGAATTGTCCACCATCAAGGTGATGTAGGACGTTCCACTTGTCTGCAAAAAAAAGACGAGACTATTTAACTTGGCTGCCCCATCACTTATCCTCCAGTGCAGTGACATTGTTTGAGTGATGAGGTTGCCATCTTTTTGAGGCTGAAAAAATGACTCATTTGCAAGATAGGACCATCGGCATCCTCGGCATCGGCAATTTACTGCTTGGGGACGAAGGGTTTGGGGTTCACTGTGTCCAACACATTGAACAACACTATAATATACCAGAAAACATACGTGTTTTCGATGGCGGTACGGCAGGTATATTACTCGCACCTTTCATAGAGGAATGTGACAAGCTTTATGTTTTGGATGTGATCGATCTGGAAGACGATCCCGGTTCTGTGCATCTTTTTACAGATGAAGATGTGAGGGCAGGGAATGTGCAGACGAGAATGTCTCCCCACCAAATAGGCATGTTGGAAATTCTTGATATCTGTAAGATCAGGGGAAAGGTACCCGAACAGGTGCAATATATAACCGTTGTCCCGCAGACTCTGGAGACGGGTATGGAGCTTTCCCCGTTGATTGCAGAGCGGGTTACCGATGTTATCGATATCCTTTTGCAGTCGCTGGCAAAGTTATCTGTATCGCTGACTGAGAAAAAGTAACACCGTACTTCTCGTGCTTGCCTTGGTTTCTTGTTGCGCGGCGAGTTGAGCAGTGGGGCTGCTGAATAGTTACGGTTTTTCTTTTTGTGGATTGACGCCCTGTTTAGCTTGGTTAACAACTCTTCCGCAACAGGGGCAATTGATTATCAGCCTGGCGTTTGAAAATCCTGCGCCATATTCAGCTTTCATTGTGGCCTTGGTGCTACAGAGATCACAGACTGCGGGCATAACCCCTTTTCGGATTTTATTGCAGATTACTGCGACTACAGCGGCGAGCATCGCAAACCCCGTCAATCCAATTTTTTCTCCACCGTTAAGATAGATAATGGCCAGGAAGAGAACAATGACAGCTGTTACAACGCGCAGTTTGTGAAAGGTGTGGAAGTTTAAGTACATTTTATATGATATATAAGGTTATCTGGAACAAAGAGCTACTTTTCGTATTCTCCTTTTACTCTGTTTACAGTGTTTATTGAACTGAAATTGTAGCCTCCTGTAATGTGGTCAATGCGTTTTACGCACGATGTATCCTGCCTCTTGTTCACCCGTAGCCCTTGCCTCCAATACTGAATCGTTATTCAGTCCCATTGCATAAAATCATTGACAACTTACAGTTCCGGCGTTTATTTAACTCCCTATTTTAGATACAAAAGCTATTTGATCAACATCAATCTGCAAGGGGTTTTCGATGCAACTCAAAAAAGTAATTCTGACAGTGGCGGCATTGTTCTTTGTCTCGACCGTTGCGACCACCAACGTGTTAGGGGCTGAAAAAATTGCCTGGAAAATGGCCACCTCGTGGCCCGCTGGAACAATTCTCCAGGAATCAGCCAATGCATTTGCTGATCAAGTAACGAAAATGAGCAATGGTCGCCTGACTATTAAGACCTATCCCGCTGGTGTGCTTATGGGTGCGTTGGAGGTAACTGATTCTGTACGGATGGGTGTTATTGACGCTGCACATAGCTCGCCAGCGTATTCCGTCGGTCAGTTACCTGCATCTCCTTTATTTGGTTATATCCCTTTTGGGATGGAAGCTATTCCTTATCTTACCTGGCTGTACGAGGGGGAAGGAAGTCAGTTACTTGCAGAATTGTATGAAAAATTTGAACTTGGTTATGTGGCTCCCTGCGGTATTCTTCCCACCGAAAATCTTGCCTGGTCCAATAAACCCATTACCAAGATGGAAGACTTCAAAGGGTTGAAGTTCCGAACGTCTGGATATTGGGGTGAGATCTTGAGTGAAGCAGGGGCCTCTGTCATGATGCTTCCTGCGGGTGAAGTATATGAAGCACTGCAGCGTAAAGTGTTGGATGCCGGTGAGTTTAGCATTCCCAATATTGATAAGGATCTCGCCTTTTACGAAATTGCAGACTACCTGTTGGTTCCAGGTATCCATCAGACAAGTACCATCCTTGACCTTAAGGTTAACAAGCGTTCCTGGAATAAACTTCCCGAAGACCTTAAAGAGATTGTTCGTGTCGCTGCAAAGGCTTCTACCTTGGAAGTGCTGACCCGCTGTATCGTAAGAGATATTCCTGCCCTTGATTTTTTCAAGGAAAAGGGGGTGAAAATCGAGTATCTTGATCCGGAAATACAGAAAGCACTGGCAGTTAAGGCCGCTGCACTGATGGAGAAAAAGGCTGAAAAGGATCTTTTCTTTAAAAAGGTGTACGAATCACAGAAGAAGTTCCGCACAGGATATGATCAGTACAAAGCGCTTATGACTCCTTCTTATAAATAAAAATAAACAGCTTCATTAATAAAGGAGCCGCAGGGGAATACCCCGGCGGCTCCTTTATTTGTTTCAGCACAGGTTTTTCCGAGATGAAAATAATACGTGGTATTGTCAGGTCTATTGACGCCATCAGCGAGGCTTCGGCTAAAATCATCATCTGGTTGGTCATGGTATTGACCGCTGTTATTGGTTATGAAATTTTTTCCCGGTACGTCTTGAATCAGCCGACAAAGTGGTCTTTTGATCTCAGTTATATGATTGGTGGCACTTTTTTCCTCCTTGGGGAGGCTTGGACTCTTAAAAACAAACACCATGTTCGGATAGACATTTTGTACAACCGGTTTTCACGTAAGACAAAAGCCTGGATTGATGCAACGCTGTATCTTGTCTTTTTCTTTCCCTTATGGGGGGGGCTCCTCTACGCCTTGATCCCGTATGTTGCTTTTTCCTGGGAGATCGGTGAAAGATCCATGCAGGGCTATTGGCAGCCGATTCTTTACCCTTTTAAAACCATGATGCCCATTGGGGTTGGTCTGCTTTTGTTGCAAGGCATTGCAGAATTTTTACGTAACATTGTGATTGTTTGCAATGGAGGCGAGATACAATGAGTCCTGAAATCTCTGTTGCATTGATGTTTGCGACCCTTTTTGCCGGGATTTTTCTTGGTTTTCCCACAGCCTTTGTCCTTGGTGGGGTTGCCTTTCTTTTTGGGGCCAACTTTATGGGAGCCGACATTTACGGGCTTTTTATTGCTCGGCTGTTCGGGTTAATGAAAAATTATACCCTGCTCGCTGTGCCTCTGTTTTTGTTCATGGGGGTATTCATGGAAAAATCGGGGATGGCTGAGCGGCTCTTTAATGCGATGCACATCCTGTGGGGACGTTTTAGAGGGGGGCTTGGAATATCGACCATTGCCATCTCTGCTATTTTTGCTGCTGCAACCGGCGTTGTCGGTGCCTCCGAGATTACCATCGGCCTAATGGCACTGCCTGTCATGCTCGCAAAAAAATACAATAAATCCATGGCGTGTGGTGCCATCTGCGCTGGTGGCACGCTGGGCATCCTCATACCGCCTAGTGTCATGATTATTGTTTACGGTCCCATTGCCCGTATTTCAGTGGGTAAGCTTTTTCTTGGTTGTCTTGTCCCAGGGCTGTTACTGACCTTTTTGTATATGTTATATATTGGTATCCGTTGTTACCTGAGGCCTCAAGATGGCCCACCAATGCCAGTTGAAGAACGACAGGCATCGGTTAAAGAAAAAATTTGGATTTTGACTACTTCAGTCATTCCTCCGGTATTGATCATCTTTTCTGTTCTGGGCAGTATCTTTTTCGGGATTGCTGCGGTTACCGAGGCGGCTGCTGTTGGTGCTGCAGCCAGTATGGTTTTGGCTGCTTCCTATGGAAAGCTGAATGTTGGCGTTGTTAAAGATGCATGCCAGCAAACCCTGAGCATTACGGCTATGATCATGATGATCGCCATTGGAGCAACTTTCTTTTCCACCGTTTTTGTCGCCCTGGGTGGAGATGAGGTGATTACCAATATGTTCATGAACCTGCCCATGGGAAAATGGGGCATTCTTTTTACTATCATGCTTCTTTTGGTTTTCTGTGGCATGTTTATCGATTGGATGGGTATTCTCTTTATAATCGTGCCCTTGATAACTCCAATCGCTGCGGGGCTTGGGTTTGATCCGGTATGGTTTGCAGTGTTGGTGATGGTTAATTTGCAGATATCATTTTTGACCCCGCCTTTTGCTTATTCCATCTTTTATTTAAAGGGTATTGCACCTCCAGAAGTCGAGACCATCGATATCTATCGCGGGGTGATGCCTTTTGTCGGGCTGCAGGTGTTTGCCATCATTCTTCTAATAGTTTTTCCTACATTGATTACATGGCTACCATCCCATCTTATAAATTAAGCGAGGCCTGCAATGCAGAAAAAAGATAAAGTCACCCTTTTTGTGCAGTGTATTGTGGATACCATGTACCCCGAAGTTGCCGAGTCCATGGTTGATGTGCTAGAGGGGCTTGGCCTTGATGTTGATTGCCCCACCGAGCAAACCTGTTGCGGGCAGCCTGCTTTTAATTCTGGGCACCAAAAGGTTGCACGTGCTGCAGCTGAAAAATTCATAACCCTTTTTGAGAATTCTCAAACCATTGTCTCCCCATCGGGGTCATGTGTGAATATGGTGAGGAATCACTATCAGGATCTTTTTAAAGACGAACCAGCAATGCTGGCTCGTGTTAAGGCCATCGGTGAGCGGACCTTTGAGTTTACCGAATATATAGTAGACGTGCTGGGAGTTGAAGATGTTGGGGCACGGTTCAATGGCAAAGTAACCTATCATGCGTCCTGCCATCTTAACCGATTTCTGGATATCGACCGGCAACCACGAGCACTGCTTGCCAATATCAGTGATATGAAACTTGTAGAGATGAAAGATGCAGATAAGTGCTGCGGTTTTGGCGGTACCTTTGCGGTCAAATATTCCGAGATATCGGAGGCGCTTGTAGAGGATAAGGTCAACAATATTATTGCCTCAGGAGCTGATGTGGTCGCTGGTTGTGATATGGGATGCCTGATGAATATTGAAGGGATGTTGAGCAGAAAGAAGTCACCGGTAAAGGTGATGCATATTGCCCAACTTCTTGCAGGGAAGAGTTATGAGTGAAATAACATCAGCAGAGTATAAAAAAGTAGCAGGTCATTCCATCGCAGATCCGGTGCTGCAGTCAGCACTGGAAAGTCTCCAGTCACGGCTCGGCCCTGCAACACAGAACCTTTACCAGAACCTCCCGGAAGGACAGGAACTGAGAAAGACAGCGCACGGGTACCGGCGTAAAGCAATCGATAATTTAGATATTCTTCTGGAAACCCTGGCTGATAATGTTCATAAAAATGGTGGCCAGGTTCATTTTGCAGCAACTGATGAGGACGCTGTAGACATCTGCCTAGCCATAGCCCGCACCCACAATGTGAAAAAAGTGGTCAAAGGTAAATCCATGGTCACCGAAGAGATCGGCCTCAATCATGCCCTTGAAGAGGCGGGCATTGATGTTGCCGAAACTGATCTTGGTGAATTCATCATCCAGCTCGCAGGCGAAAAGCCTACCCATATTGTTGCCCCTGCCATTCATAAGACCAGGCAGCAGATTGGCAGACTTTTTTCAGAAAAACTTGGCACTCCCTATACTGAAGATCCGCCCACCTTGACCTTTGATGCACGCAAGGCGCTGCGCCAGAAGTTTTTTACTGCTGATATGGGCATTTCTGGATGTAATTTAGCCTGTGCTGAAACCGGACATATTACTACGGTTTCCAACGAGGGGAACATCAGGATGTCCACGACCTTGCCCAAAGTGCATGTGGCCTTCATGGGGATGGAGCGGATCGTGGCCAATCTGGAAGAACAGCAGTCTCTCCTTCGGCTGATGTCCATGGGAGCTGCTGGGCAACAGATCGGCGGTTATGTGAGCTACATCGGAGGGCCTGCAGCCGAAGATCATTGCGATGGTCCCGAGGCTTTCCATCTTATTATAGTAGATAATGGCCGTTCAAAAATTCTTGCCGATGAAGAGTTTCGAGAGATGCTTTGTTGTATTCGCTGTGGAGCCTGTTTAAATGTTTGTCCTGTCTACGGGAAAATTGGCGGACATGCCTATGGATCTGCCTATACGGGGCCTGTCGGTGCGGTTGTAACTCCGCTTCTTTTTGGGGTGAACAATGCTGCTGACTTATGCACAGGGGAAACTTTGTGTGGAGCCTGCCGCCAGGCCTGTCCTTTGGAAATTAATCTGCCAAGGATGCTGTTGGCCTTACGGGCAAAACTTTCTGAAGGGGATCCCAAGTGGGAGGTTCAGCCAAAAGGGAAGTTTGAAAAACTCATGTTTGAAGCATGGCAGAAAATTATTCAGCGGCGCAAAGTGTATAATGGCTTTTTGAAAATTGGTTATGTGCTGCAGAAAATTTTGCCTGGACAAGATGGTATGATCCGTCGTCTTCCTTTTCCGTTTAACGGCTGGACCAATAAGCGAAACTTAAAGCCTTTGGCAGCCAAGACCTTTATGCAGAGATGGAAAGACAGAGCGGGAGGAAAACCGTAATGCTTGGGCGAACGGAGTTTATCCAAACCATTAGCAAGGCATTGGGAAGAGGGGCGGCAAATCCTGCTGACACTGATATCTTTACCACATCTGCCTCGCCGGACCAGGAAGCAGTGCTTGCACGAATTAAGACAAGATCACCTGCAGAGAGAAAACAACTGAGGGGGATCATTGAGCAGGTAGCAGGTCCTTTGCACATTGATTTTCATCCGGAGGATAATCTGCAGGATATCGCAGGTTCCATTGGTCGTTTAATTCGTGATAAAGATCCGGAGTGGGGAACAGAGAAAAGTGTTGTTCGCTGGGATCATCCACTCTTGAGCCGTTTGAACCTGGAATCTCTGCTCGAGCTTGATGGCGTACCTCTCCATACTACTGATTCCGAAGCGATCGATAACGCTACAAAGGTTTCAGCAACTGAGCAGCAGGTAACGGTAAGGGAAAAGGTTGAAGCTTCTTTTATAGGTATTACCTCTGCTGATTATCTTGTTGCGGCTACTGCTACCCTAGCCATGCGAAGCAGACCTGGCCATGCCCGATCGGTTTCTTTGGTGCCTGCCATTCATATCGTGGTTGTTGAAGAAGAAAAACTACTGGCTAACCTGGAAGAGCTGTATACGCTTTTGAAGTGGGATCCAAAAGAGCAGGCTCTAGGGTTGACCAATTGCCTTTCTTTGGTTTCCGGTCCCAGTAAAACAGGTGATATCGAATTAATTATGGTTCATGGTGCCCATGGGCCAAGGGAATTACACCTGTTTATTGTTGCAGGGAAGGGAGAGTAAAAAATCGCTGCAGCGCTAATACCTGTTAATTTTTTAAAATCACTCTTTCCAATGAAATGACCATGAATATCTCCATATACAGACTGATTTTTTCACCGCGGATGCTGGTATCCTTTCTCATGGGCTTTTCCTGTGGAGTGCCACTGCTGTTGACCCTTTCTATACTCCAGGCATGGATGAAGGAAGAGGGGGTAGATCTTTCTGTAATCGGTTTATTTTCCCTGGTGGGGTTACCTTATACGCTGAAATTTTTATGGGCTCCGGCCCTGGATCGTTTTACCTTACCGTTTCTTGGTCGAAGGCGCGGCTGGTTGCTGGTGTTTCAACTGCTACTGATGGGTGCCCTGATCCTGCTTGGCATGACCAGTCCCAGTCAAACACCATGGTTAGTTGCACTGGCTGCCCTTTTGGTCACCTTTTTTTCTGCTTCCCAGGATATTGTTGTCGATGCCTATCGGCGAGAAGACCTTAATGACAACGAGTTAGGTTTGGGGAGTTCGCTGTATGTCAATGGTTATAGGGTGGGGATGTTGCTTGCAGGCAGCGGGGGTTTGATCCTTGCCGATTATTTTTCTTTTTCCCAGGTGTATTTGTTTATGGCTGCGAGTCTGGGCATCGGGATTGTTACTACCCTTTTGTCGAGAGAACCACGGGTGGAGGAAGCAGCGCCAACAAATTTTCAGGAATCCGTTGTCCAGCCTTTTGCCGAATATTTTAGCAGAAACGGTGCCTTGCTCATCCTCCTTTTTGTACTATTTTATAAAATAGGAGACCAGATGGCCTCCACCATGACCATCCCTTTTTATTTAGATATTGGTTTTACCAAAACCCAGATCGGCACTGTTGCTAAACTGTTTGGCTTTTGGGCAACCATTATTGGTGGTTTGGTTGGTGGTCTTGTTATTTTACGGACCGGCATTATTCGAAGCCTTTGGATGTTTGGTATACTCCAGGCTGTTTCCACCGCCGGTTTTTCTCTCCTCGCCATGATCGGTCCTAATCTTGGTGGGTTGGCAGCGGTTATTGCCTTTGAAAATTTGAGTGGTGGTATGGGCACAGCTGCTTATGTTGCCTATATGGCATCGCTGACCAATAAAAAATTCACTGCTACCCAGTATGCACTGTTGTCGAGTTTAATGGGAGTCCCCAGAGTACTGGCCTCAGCCCCCACAGGATTTATGGTCGAGTCCATAGGATGGGTTGGATTTTTCTTTTGTTGTACAGTGGTTGCCATCCCCGGCCTTTTTCTGTTACATTGGGTGGCAAAATTGTATCACTATAAATGAGAGTTTGTTTCTGTTTATAAATCAGGTTTTTTGTTCAAGGTCAGGTGAACTCTCACTTCGTGGTACATGAAAAATTTCCCCAAAGGCATTAAAACAATATCGAAATCGTAACCGTTCACCAGGGGACGTTGTGTAACGAAAATACTCAGGTTCTGAACCATAAACGGTATTAACGTAACCTTTTAGCGGTAGCACCGCTGTGACAGGGTGGATAAGCGCAGCGCATCCACGCGGATTCCGATGCCTGGCATTGGTGGATGCGCTGCGCTTATCCGCCCTACGTACTACAAATGATATTATTGCCGATAATTGTAATTTTACCGGCAGGTTTCACACATAAATAAGTATATTAAATATAGCCGACAATACCCTATGCCTCTACGAATCTATAATACCCTTACCCGCAAAAAAGAACTGCTGCAGCCCATAGAAGATAATCACGTTAAGCTCTACGTGTGCGGCATTACCTCCTACGATTATTGTCATATTGGTCACGCCCGGTCAGCGCTTGTTTTTGACATGGTGGTCCGTTATTTACGTTACCGAGGTTATAAAGTTACTTTTGTTCGCAACTTTACGGATATTGACGACAAAATAATCAAACGGGCCAATGAGCAGGAGATTGAATCTGCAGCGCTAGCGCTGAGATTCATTGACGAATTTTATACGGATATGGACGCTTTGGGGACTGTCCGTCCAGATATAGAACCTAAAGCTACTGAACACATCGGTGAGATGACAGAGCTTATCCAAACCCTGATCGATAAAGACATGGCGTACCCTTCAGGGGGCGATGTGTATTATAGGGTGGATCGTTATGATGGGTATGGACGTCTGTCGGGCCGTTCTTTAGAAGATATGCAGGCTGGTGCCCGTATTGAAGTGAACGAACAGAAAGACAACCCCATGGATTTTGTTCTGTGGAAAGCTGCCAAACCTGGGGAACCCAAGTGGGAAAGCCCTTGGGGAGAAGGCAGGCCTGGCTGGCATATCGAATGTTCTGCCATGAGTAAAAAATATCTTGGTGCCAATTTTGATATTCATGGTGGTGGTAAGGATCTTATTTTCCCCCATCATGAAAATGAGATTGCCCAGAGTTGCGGTGCCTCAGGAACGGAGTTTGCAAACCTGTGGATGCATCACGGTTTTGTAACTATAAAAGATGAAAAGATGTCAAAATCCCTTGGCAATTTTTTAACCATCCGTGATGTATTGCAACAGTATAGCGCAGAAGAACTTCGATTGTTCATTTTTTCCACACAGTATCGAAATCCATTAGATTTTTCAGAACATGCACTGCAGGATGCACGTGCTGGACTTGAAAGGATGTACGATTGTTTGGCCAGGATCGAACAGTTAGCAGCCGGGGAAGAGCAGGGCGCGCAGGTTGTAGGGCAGAAGGATCGAGAGAAATTGGAATCGATTGAGAAGCGCTTTCAGCATGCAATGGACAATGATTTTAACACTGCCCAGGCTGTTGGACTGGTGTTTGATGCGGTTAAGACGCTCAACAAGGTGTTGCGATCTGTTGGCAGTCAAATTGGTACAGATGATTTTACTTTGCTTACCAATACCGCAACTACCCTGCAGCAGCTTGGTGCCGTTGTTGGTATTCTTCAGCATGATCCTGTTGAAGTGATGCAGCAGAAGAAAGAGCAACTATTGGCCGCCATTGATCTGACTGAAACTGAAATTGCTGGTTTGATCGAAAAGCGCAACCAAGCTAGGGTTGATAAGGACTGGGCAACCAGTGACGAGGTTCGTGACACATTGCTGGCAAGTAATATTGTGCTCAAAGATGGTCCGGAGGGAACAACCTGGGATGTGAAATAGGTGTCGCTTGGTTGTCTGTAACCTGAGGTCGTTATTTTAATCGTGAGGGAAAGGTATGATTCGTCAACCAGTTGTTGCAAATCAATTTTATCCTGGAGATCCTGCGCAACTTGAACAAACCGTTGCCAGTCTCACCCCTGTAGTTGATGAGAAAGAGAAAATTGCAGCAACTGCTGTGATTATGCCCCATGCTGGGTATGTCTATTCCGGTGCAACTGCTGGATTGACCATCAGCCGTGTACATGTCCCTGAAACGGTAATCATCCTAGGCCCAAATCATCACGGTCGAGGCGCAGCCGTTGCCTTAGGGACCGTTGATTGGGAAATGCCCATGGGAACCGTACCGATTGACCAGGAATTGGCGGCACAGCTATTAAAGGTATCAACGATCATCACTGAAGATGAGCATGCGCATAACAGTGAGCATTCTTTAGAAGTGCAGGTGCCTTTTTTGCAATTCCTGCAGAAAAATCTACAAATAGTTCCAATTTGTGTGTCCCATATTTCCTACGCTGAGTGTGAGGTTGTGGCTAAAGATATTGCAACCGCTGTGCAAGCAGCCTCAAGACCGGTGTTGCTAGTGGCTTCTACAGACATGACCCATTATAAATCAAGAGAGCAGGCAGCCGCTCAGGATCACATGGCCATTGAAAAAATGCTGGCGTGTGACCCTAAGGGATTATATGAAACAGTCCATGCTCGCCAGATATCTATGTGCGGTGTTATTCCGACTGTGATAACTCTGCTGGCGTCACGAGAACTCAAAAGCAACAAAGTTGAGCTTGTCCGCTATACCGATTCAGGTGAGGCCAGTGGTGATACAAACCAGGTTGTTGGCTATGCTGGGTTAATTATCAGTTAGTACCAATTCAGCAGCACCCCACCTGCGCACAATCAGACAGGAAAACAGAGCATTACTCTAGTTATCTAGCCTCCTTGCACGCATCTTGAGCACTGCCGAACAGTTACAGATCCCAGGATAAAGCCGAGGTTATTTGTTATTCGCTGAATAGTTCC